>JALWKJ010000040.1 GCA_027081495.1 Campylobacterales bacterium
GTAAAGGTAATATATAATTATCTTTTAAGATATTAGTTATTTTCGTTTTTACTTTATAGAGAACGGACAAACTTATGAAAAAAAACGCTACGATTATGATAGTTGAAGACGACCTTGTTTCGGCAGAGTATCTCAAAGAGATTCTTTTACAAAAAAATTATGAAATCGTCGCTATGGTGGATTCCGGCGCCGACGCGATATCTTTTTGCAAAAAATTAAAACCGGATGTCATACTTATGGATATCATGCTAAAAGACAATATCAGCGGAAGCGAAGCAGCTTTGGATCTATACCATGATCACTGCCCAAGCAAGATTATATTCGTAACGGCATATGCGGATGACGAAATGTTAGAGTACGCGGCGGAATCGAAAGCTTACGGCTATATACTAAAACCTTACAGAGAACAAGAAATTTTCGCTACGATCAAGCTGGCTCTCGCACACACTCAAAAAGAGCATAACCAAGAATACGACGCCGATACGGTACGCCTTCAAAAAGGATATGAATTTAATCTCAAAACAAAAAGACTATATAAAAACAAAGTAGAAATACCCTTGGCAAAAAAGAAACGAAGATTGATCGAAATTTTGGTCAAAAATAAAAACAGCAGCGTTTCAAACGAACAGATATGTCGCTTTGTCTGGGGAAACAACCAAAACTATAGCACTCTTAGATCTCTTATCTATAGAATTCGTACCGTAACAGGAGACGAGCTTATCAAAAGCGTCAACGGTCTTGGTTATATGATTTCATAAAATTTTATCGATCTTTTTGCGGTATCGTTATCTGAAATACCAATCCTTCCTTGTTGAAAATATTGAGCTTCGCCTTTAACTGTCTGGAGTTTATCTTTATAAGCTTTATTCCGACAGTTTTGCTTTTTTCTATTTTTTTTATATCAACTGCGATATGATTTTTCTCAAAATAGGTAAATACGAATTTATCTTCAAACGACTTTAAAGAGACGATAATTTCATCACAACCGTAAGAATCATTGCAAGCGTATTGAAGAGAATTTGTATATAGTTCGCAAAAAATAGTCCCTAGCCGAATAATCGATTCGGACGATAGTTTTATATCGTCAAAATCGATCACAAGATTCGGTAATTGAGACAAATCGTCGTTTATAAGCTCAACAATCTTTTGAAGATGATCAGAAAAAGAGGATCCTTCAGATTTTTTACATAAACAGTCATGAAGCAAGGAAATAGCGTTAATTCGAACTTTATTTGTCTGAAGAACCTTTGAAATTTCATTATTTTGAGCCGCTTTGGCATTTAATATTTGCAATCCGAACAATGAAGCTATGGTATTGAGATTGTTTTTTAGTCTAAAATTTATCTCTTTGAAAATCAACTCTTTTTGAAGAGGAGTAAATTCAACTCCTTCAATCTCTCTTTCTTTGAGAATATGATCTACTACCGCAAACTCCCTCATCTCTTTCTCCCGTCTGATTAGCTAAAAGGTAAAAAACTTTTATACGGAAATTGTATAGTAATTAAATTGCATTTATATTGCATAGTCTAATCGATTAAATTTAGTTAGTGCGGTAATATTTCGGAAATCTAATCGTAAAGCGCAAACCATCGTTTTTATCGACTTCCAATTTGCCGCCGATTTGATTTATCGTAAGCTTTATGAGCTTTATACCCAGCGTTGTGCTTTGCATAAGTTGAGTTATATGTACATTTTTATTGTGATTTTCATGATAGACAAAAATATATTCGCTATTATCCTCTTGCAATTTTATAGATACGGCGTTATTTTTATCTTCTTTAAATGCGTATTTTATGGAATTTGTAAAAAGTTCGTTTATAATAATGCCAAGCTGCATCATCGATTCAAGAGGAAGCTGTATTTTGTCGGCTTCTATACAGACCTCTACGCTCGTATCATAAGAACGATTGATTAAATTCGTTAAGTTATTTACATAATCGTAAAAACTGATAGTGTCAAACTCTTTATGCCTATACAGCGACTCATGCACCATAGCCATAGCTTGAATACGCAGTTTACTATTTAAAAGAGCGTCGTTTATATTTTTTGTTTTGTTCATTTTTATATTTAAAATTTGAAGCCCCAAAACCGATGCCATCATATTGAGATTATTTTTTATTCGGTGGTGAATTTCGTTTAGCAAAATAGCCTTTTGTCTATTGGATCGCTCAAGTTTTTTATAGGCCACTTCTGTAGATATATAATAAAAAAAACCAAAAACCACCATAAAGATATTTATTATCGCCATTTCTTCAATAGAAGTTATATCATGTAAAATCGGATGAGTTTCATAACGATTATATCCATATAAAAAAACGCCGAACCAATAGGCTTGATGAAAAAGAGCAAACCATAAAGCTTTTTTAAGTTTAAAAAAGAAAAAAAGCCCAAAAGTTATTAACATAGGATAGACCGTAGAGAAATGAAGAAAATCTTCTTGAATCACGATCATCGTCAACTCAAGCTCCAACACAACTATCGTAATCGTTGCAAAAACTTCGACTTTACCGCTTTTGATATAAAAATACAACATAGTAAAAAAAGCGGCTACCGCCGTGGATTTGATCAAGATCATAATCTCTCTGCTTCGAAATATATCTATCGTAATCGAAATAAGCTGTATGACTATAATCGCCGCATAAAGATAAAAAAGCATGTTGGATTTATGATCTTTTGACCTAAAATACTTTTTAAAATTTATCTTCATTGCCGCTTTACATAAGTTTTTTGTAAACAAAACCGAGTACCGGAGCTTCGATTTTGGTGCGGATAAAATAACTAATGGTTAAAATCATAAAAATCGTCGCCAAAGTTATAAGCCAGCCTATCTCATACTTGGTAGCAAAACGAAAATCTACGATAGACAATATGGGACCGTGAATCAAAAGCATGATATATTCCGCTTCGCCGAGCTTTACAAAAATATTCGAAGGCGTTTTATCGATAAACCGCGCATAATTTACTACCGCGTAAGTAATAAGCATAGATACTATTCCAAAGCTCAAAACCCTTGAGTTATAAAGATTATGAATCCCCTGTGAATGAATAGCTCCTACGCCGATCAACGCCAAAACGGCAAAAAGAAGAAAGAGTTTATAATTTTTAACAAGATATCCTTTTTTTAAAAGAAAAAATACGCCGGCTCCAAAAGCGAACTCAAGATTATGAGGCGAGAAAACTTTAAACCAAGCATCGGTCACATCTCCAAAAGGCTGTATCTGTAAAGTTACTCGATCGATAAGATTTAAAAGCGAGACTCCAAGTACGAAATACCAAAGATAGATAAATTTTCTATTCAATATAGCAAGCCCGAAAAGAAGCGAGAAAAAGACAAGTTGAGTTAAAACCCAAGTGATAACGGCAATGCGAGGATGCCCAAACCACATCATAAATGTCTGCCACCATTCATCGGCCTTGATATTCGCGATACTTGCATGAAGTTCGGGATTGATATTCCAAACAATAAAACCGGGAATCGCGATAAGAGCCCAATAAACCATAAAAATTCTCGATAAAGTATATACCATAAATTTTTTATACCCTCGCCCTTTTTCCACAAAATGCCATGAAGTATAAAAAACGGTAAATCCCATCAATACGAAAAGCAGATCTTCTCCCATTTCGCCAAATGTAAAAAAGTTCCAAAAAAGATCTTTTCCCTCGATATTATAGTGTTGTGTCGCATGATAGACCATCAAAAGCGAGGCTAAAAAAGTATATAATATCTGCAAAGCGACATAAGTTTTATTTTCTCTTGGATCTGTTATCATAAAAACTCCGTTATAGTTTTATACTCGGATACTTCTGTTTTACAAAAGCTATAAATTTTTCAACCTCGACCTGTAGATGTTTTAGATCCTTTGTATTGTCTATAACATATGAGGCTAGTTTTTTCTTTTCGTCTATGGGCATTTGAGCGTTTATTCTCATTTTTACCTCTTTTTGAGTAAAATTTTCTCTTTGTAAAAGCCTTTTTATCTGCTGCTCTTTTTGACAATAGACAACGACTACCTCGTTTATGTCATAATTTCTCTTTTCAAAAAAAAGAGGAATCTCCAAAATATAAGGTATATTTTTATTCTCGCATAATCTACTCTGATCAATCAAGCGATCTTTTATGAGCGGATGCAAAAACTCTTCGAGTTTTTTTCTCTCTTTTTCATCACTAAATATCAATGAACCCAGTTTTTTTCTATTGACTTTGCCCTCTTCTATAAATATATCGCCAAATATATCGGATATCGACCGAGCGTTTTCATCTAACAGCTTATGCGCGATTTTATCGGCGTCTATTATCTGAAAGCCGTATAACCTCAACAAAGAGCAAACACTACTTTTACCGGTCGCGATCGAGCCCGTAAGAACTATGGCGTTTGCGAACTCCTTTTTAGTTTTTTGCGATTCCAAGTAACTCTTTTTTTATAAATTTAGGCACCGTAAAGGAGGCTTTGTGTATATCGGAAGTATAATATTTGCATCCCTCCAACAGATCCGCTCTTTGAAGATTTATATCGGCCGTAGGATGATATTTTTTCGATGCCAGTATAAAATTCCAGTTAACTCCGGGATAAGTGTACATTTCGTAACGATAAGGCATAGCGATATCAAAAAGCCTGCCGGAGGTCTCTAGGATTCTTTTATGCGTTTTTATATCCATCCAGTAGCTTCCGCCCTGAAGAGCGATCAATCCGTCATCTTTTAACACTCTGTTTACCTGCGCATAAAACGCGCCGTCAAACAACTCGCCGGAGAGTTCCGAGGGATCGGTCGTATCTACCAAAACTATATCATAGCTTTTATCCTCCGCTTGGGAAATAAATTCCATACCGCCTTTTACGGTAACGCTTAAGCGGTCGTCATCCCAAGTTCCGACCGACGCAAAGTACTCTTTACAAACTTTTATCACTTCTTCGTCTATTTCCACTAAATCTACTTTCGTGCAATCATGTCTTAAGACCTCTCTTGCGACCCCTCCGTCTCCACCTCCTATAATAAGAATATTTTTGGGTTCAATATGCGTGCACATCGGTACATGAGAGAGCATTTCATGATAAATAAACTCATCTTTTTCACTAAACATCGCATTGGAATCAAGAACCAAAATATTCCCCAAATCTTTACTTTTATATACTTCTATCTTTTGATAATCGCTTTTTGTTTCAAAAATTTTCTCTTCAACTTTAAGGCTTTGTTTCATAAACCCCTGTTCTTCTTCAAAATACATCTATTCCCCTATAAAATTAAATAGAAATTATTCTAACATATTAAGATTAATGATACACAACCACAAATCATATCATACATAAAAGCCTTATTTGCCATAGTTTTCTTCTATTTATTAAAAAAAGGAAGAATTAAAAGAATTAAAAAAAATATCGATCTTACCGATATACTAAAATACAAATAATTATATTTTAATGGATTTTCAATATGCGCTATTACTTTTTGGCATTTTTATGGATCTCTTGCTCTTTTGCGGAACCGATCATTCCTCTACCGCAATATATAAGCGTCGATCAAAAAAAAGCGAAATTAGGAAAAAGTCTCTTTTTCGATCCAATTCTCTCAAGAGACGGTACAATCTCTTGTTCAAGCTGTCATGATCTTTTTAACGGAGGAAGCGACAACAGAAAGTTTTCAATCGGAATTGAAGGAAAAATAGGAAATATCAATTCCCCGACGGTACTAAACGCCGTTTTCAACTTTCGTCAATTTTGGGACGCAAGAGCGAAAAATTTAAAAGAGCAAGTTCTTTTTCCCATACAAAACCCCATAGAGATGGGCAATACTATAGAAAATCTGATAAAAGAGCTCAAACACTCGCATTACGAAAAAATGTTTCAAGAGATATATCATGACGGAGTTACCGAAAATAATATAGCCGACGCGATCGCCGAATTTGAGAAAACTCTCATTACGCCAAATAGTCCTTTTGACAGATACTTAAGAGGTGATAAAAACGCCATAAGCGAAAAACAGAAAGAGGGATATTCTCTTTTTAAACAAAAAGGCTGCATCGCCTGTCATCATGGAAAAAATGTCGGCGGAAATCTATATAACAAATTCGGAATCATTATCCCCATAAAAGATAATAACTTGGGTCGTTACAATGTAACGAAAAAAGAAGAGGATAAATATTTCTTTAAAGTTCCTTCTCTTAGAAATGTAGCAAAAACATCGCCTTATTTTCACAACGGCTCGATAAAAAGTCTTAAAGACGCCGTCTATCTTATGGCAAAGCATCAACTCGGCAGACCGATGAGCGATGACGAAGCTGAAAAAATAGTGGCTTTTTTGAACTCTTTAAGCGGTGAACTTCCAAAAAGTTTGACGGAGTAATACAATGCCTAAACTAAAAAAAGCCGACTTAATCACGACACTTTTATTAGTGTTTTTATTTTTAATTCCGGTTATCGTATTTATTATCATTACGATTAACAACAATATTCAACACTTTTCAAAACAGAATGAGACAATCACAAAACTTAAACTATTGGATAAGGATTTTAACAATTTTGTCGCACAAAAAGGAACATTCGTAAATTACGATCTTATAAACGATAAAATTGAAGATTTTAAAAAATGAATTATTTATCTTCCTAGAAAGTATGGTGTTGTAATGCCTTTTGAAACACTTAAATTTGAAGATTTATTTATTACTTTTAATGATCCTGAAAGATTAGTTAATGATCCTTTAATGATTGCTAGGTCTGGAGGAGTAATAAACAGTCATATTAGAGAACAAGGTTATGAAAGTTTAATATCTAAACTTATACCAGATATAAAATATGAAAAAAATTATCTTCTTAGATATATTGGACAAATTTCTTATTATGATTTTTTAGATTTTAATTTTTCTTTTGGAACTCCTTTAATGTTAGGAGATTATTCTAATTTATTTTTTCCTCCTATTGGTGTTGATGCAAATCATGTTTCTGTTGAAAAATAATTATTTTTTTCCATTACTTTTATATACTTTGTTTTTTTTCTTTTCTTTTTATGTTAAAGATTGATAAGTTAAGATTTGGAACTGCAGGTATGCCTTTAAGCACTCCTTCTCCTAATACTGAGAATGCTATAAAGTATGTTAGACAATTAAATTTAGACGCTTTAGAATTAGAATTTGTCAGGAATGTTTTT
>JALWKJ010000041.1:0-462 GCA_027081495.1 Campylobacterales bacterium
CTCTTTTGATAAAAAGACTTTTTATCAAAATCAAAAAATAATATTTTATCTGACAAAAGAAAAAAAGATACGAACGATTTGTCAACCTTATATCCCCTCAGACAAAGAACAAACGGGTATTATTTCGGATTTTGACGATACCGTCATCATATCCGATGTTACAAATAAAATAAGTCTGGCATACGAATTGTTACTTAAAAACTATAAACAAAGACAAGCCGTAAAAAATATGGCTTCCTTATATAAAGAGATTCTAAAAAAAAGCCCCGATCGTCCTCTATTTTTCATCACGGGCTCCCCAAATCAGTTTAACGAAGTTATAAACGCCTTTTTAGATTTTCACCGTTTCCCAAAACGCACCGTCATAACAAAAAAAATTCACGGTAAAAACTCCTATTCGATCTTTAAACAAAAAGAGTATAAAAGCAACGAAATCAAAAAACTCATAAAACTATATCCAAA
>JALWKJ010000041.1:472-1512 GCA_027081495.1 Campylobacterales bacterium
TCCAAATATAAAATGGGCGCTTTTTGGAGATAGCGGAGAACAAGATCGCAGCGTTTATCTTGATATCGCCGCAAAATTTCCCTCCCATATAAAAGAGATATACATCAGAGATATAAAAAGCGGGAGACTAAAAAAGATTTTTCCTTATAAATCATCCAATTGAGCTTTGATGATTTTTAATCTATTTTTAGCAAAATTCTTCAAATTTTCTACATCCGCGTCAAAATCGTCTATAGTTATATCCCATCTTTTTGGTTCATTGTAAAAATATTCTCTTCTTTCGTTTACGAGCTTTTGTATTAGCAAAAGCACATTGTCCGGACTAAACACCGTGTTAAGCAAAGTATAAAAACGATTTTTAAATTTTGTTTTAAACTCTCTATTTTCAAGCAAACCTTTAAAAAGATCGGTTATCAACACATCTTCGTCCTTCGCTCTTTCAAAAGCGCTTTTATCCCTGTCAACTACAACAAAACCGTAATCAAGATCCTCGAGAATCCATCTATATTTTGATCCTTGTTTCCTCTCCCTCCAGACACGAAAGTTATTTGAAGGCCAGTCGTTATTGTTGCTGTATATCTCTAAAATCATATAATCGATATAATTATCAAGATCAATTCGACTTTTCACTTCTTCGTAATTTTTAGCAATCGATAAATCATGATCTTTTACAAAATCATGAAGATCGTTATAATCCTTCTTATCGCCCTCTTTTATCCTGATACCTATAATATCGAGATTATGTTTTTTGATATCGGGATAGTTTGATTTGATAAAATCGGCGCCTTTTTTTTCACGGATATTGTAAATCCCCCAATATTCGCCGTTTATAAACATCTTGACGGCTTTATACGCTTGATAATCTATATCCAATTTTCCATCTTCGACAAGGGCGACGGCAAGAATATCTCTGAGTTTATATCCCAAATCTCCGGTTCTTAATCTAAAACTTCTGAATTTATCGGCTTTTTTATCGTCAAATAATTTATAATGCAAATATTTTATGCCGTATTTATCTTCAAGAGAGAGTGAAAAAGATT
>JALWKJ010000042.1 GCA_027081495.1 Campylobacterales bacterium
ATTTTATATTTTTTTTTGAAATTTGACGGTTATTTATGAAATATCTTGCCGATTTTTGTTTTGTAAGAGAAAAGATATTCGGTTCATCTTCATCGATACCGAAATCTTCAAGTCCTATTTTATGATTTACGCTTGCTTCAATCAGTTTAGCTTCGCACTCTTTTAGTCCAAACAGAGATAAAAGAGCTTCCATCAGGATCGATTTCCCAGCGCCGCTTTCTCCGGTAAATACGACAAAATTTTTATCGAATTCGAGTTCGACCTCTTTAAAACTTAGATGATCTTTAAGATAAAATCTCTCTATCAATTACTCCCCCAGTGTAATTTCTGTTTTAATACATCAAAATAGTTTCTCTCTACTCTGTGAATCATTCTTATTCCTTTTTGCGCTATTTTTATGCAAATGGAGTCGAAAAATTTCAAATTGTAGATATCTTGTCCATCAACAACGATGATCGTTTCATCTTCGCTTTCAAACTCTATCTCAAAATCGGCGGGCAATACCAACGGTCGTTCCGTTAGCGAGTGGGGACAGATGGGAGTGACTATCAAAGCTTCGGTCAACGGATAGACTATCGGTCCTCCCGCCGAGAGATTATAAGCCGTTGAACCGGTGGGCGTGCAGATGATAACACCGTCGCCGTAATAGTGATTTAAATGTTTTTTTACCATATGCGCCTCTTTTGAGGTAACAAAAGCGTTTACATTTACCATTCCTTCGATCGAGGGACGAGAGAGTACGACATCGTTAAACGCGATAAGAGATTTATTTCCTACCGGCGAAGTCAAAATGACATCAAGTACCATGCGGTGATCGATTCTATATTCGCCTCTAAAAATTTTGTCTATAAAATCTTCAATTTCAAATAGTTTTATATCTGTTAAAAATCCCAGATTTCCGGCGTTTATTCCAAGAATGGGTTTATTGTATTTGTAGCTTCTTCGACTAAGCGATAAAAGAGTTCCGTCGCCTCCTATACAGATGAGAATATCGCTTTTTTCAAACATTTCCTCTCTTTTAATTCCCTCAATACCGAGCTGCACGGCGCTTTTATACTCAACCAACAGCGTTACGCCATGTTTTTTAAGAGATTTTTTCAGTATTTGGAAATATGGTTTGAGATTTGGAGATTTAGGGCGAATAACCAGTCCCGCCGTTTTAATATCGGTGAGTTTTTCATCGTTTTTTATAAGATGCATGATCTATTTTCGCAGGGTGTTTACCCAATCCCATAGAAGTCTGTTTTTTTTCATAAGCTCTTTTATCCGAGGCTCTTTAAGATTGAAATTCTCTTGGATCTTTTCTTCAAACCTTTTTTTATCCTCTTTTGTTGTTAGCAGCGAGTTCATATCCGTATTGAGAGTTATGGAGTTTTTTGGATAATCGGGTTTTATTTGAGATATGATTTCTATAAGAGTGTCAAAAGTTACATTTTCCGAGATAGGTTTTTGCATCTCTTTATCGTAGATTACCGATTGTTTTAATTTTTTAGAAAAAGTATATTC
>JALWKJ010000043.1 GCA_027081495.1 Campylobacterales bacterium
TCTCTTCGGCGCATAGAAGTCCGCAGAGAACTCACTCTTATGTCAAAGAGGCGGAGGAAAAGGGCGCTAGGGTTTTTATAGCCGCGGCGGGGATGGCCGCGCATCTTGCCGGAGCGATAGCCGCCATTACGATTAAACCGGTCATCGGGATTCCCATGAAAGGCGGAGCTATGGATGGGATGGACGCTATGTTATCGACTGTCCAAATGCCTTCGGGTATGCCTGTGGCGACGGTGGCTATGGGAAAAGCGGGAGCGGTAAACGCCGCCTATCTCGCTATGCAGATTTTAGCTCTTGAGGATAATGACCTTAAAGTAAAACTTCAAGAAGATCGAATTTTAAAAGCGAAAAAAGTCGAAAGCGACTCTCTGGATATAGAAGTAAGGCTATAGACATGAAAGAGCGCTGGCAAGAAGAACTTGACGACAAGGCGCTTGTTGAATCGTTAAAGGATGAGGGCGGATTCTTTGATGAAGACATAGGCGAGTTTGTAAAGCAAAGTTTTAAAGGCGTGCTCGCTCTTCATGAAGAGATAATATCTTCAAAAGAGGATCAGATAAAAACCTTAAAAGATGAAAATGAGTTTTTAAAACAGACGCTTCTTTCTATCCAGCAGCTTTATAATGAAGATAGAGAGCTTTTGGAGCTTTTGAAAAAAGAGATATTCGATCTTCAAGACGAGCTTGAATTTACAAGAAGAAAATATAAAATGATGTGGAACCAAGCCATAGAAAATTATTCTAAAAGGAGTTCTTGTGATTGAAAAAAAAAGACAAAAAAGAGTAGTTTTATTTACATCTCCGACTTGCCATTGGTGTAGTGTGGCAAAACGGCATTTTAAAAAGAACGATATAAAATTTAGAGAAATAGACATAACCAAAGATCCCAAAGCCGCAAAAGATTGTGAAAACCACGGTTGTCGAGGCGTTCCGGTCGTTCTTGTAGGAAGCAGATGGATATGCGGTTTTGATCAGAAAAAAATCGATAAAGAGTTAGGAATACAATGAATAGTGAAAAAGAGCCGTTAAATTTTTCTCAAATGTTACTGAGATTACAAACATACTGGGCAAATCAAGGATGCGCCATAATTCAGCCCTACGATATTCCATCGGGTGCGGGAACATTTCATAACGCTACATTTTTAAGAACACTGGATCCTTCACCATGGTCTGCGGCGTATGTCGCGCCAAGTAGAAGACCTACGGACGGAAGATACGGCGAAAATCCAAATCGTTTGGGATCTTACTATCAGTTTCAGGTTATCATTCAGCCAAGCCCGGACAATATACAAGAGCTTTATTTAAAAAGTTTGGAAGCTTTGGGTCTTGATTTAAAAGAACATGATATTCGCTTTGTTGAAGACAACTGGGAGTCTCCCACACTGGGCGCTTGGGGACTGGGCTGGGAAGTTTGGCTTGACGGCATGGAAGTTACTCAGTTTACATATTTTCAGCAGGTAGGAGGATTTTCATGCAATCCGGCAGCCGTAGAAATCACTTACGGGACGGAGAGACTTGCTATGTATCTTCAAAATAAAGATAGCGTTTATGACATTATCTGGAGTCAAAACGATCATGGTATTACGACATACGGCGATGTTCACAAAAGAAGCGAGTACGAATTTAGCAAATACAATTTCGAAGTAGCGGATACAAAGATGCTTTTTGCGCATTTTGAGGATTATTTTAAAGAGTGCAAAAGATGTCTTGATGAAGATCTTCCTCTTGTGGCGTACGACTATTGTCTTTTGGCTTCCCATACATTCAATACGCTTGACGCTAGAAAAGCGATCTCCGTAACCGAGCGTCAAAACTATATACTCAAAGTTAGAGAACTAGCTAAAGGTTGCGCCGAAGTTTATAAAAACAGCCTAAAAGAAAAAGTCGATGAGACTGTTTAAATATCTTGAAATATTAGATGAAATAAGCCCTTTTGAACTTCAAGAGAGCTGGGACAATAGCGGACTGATAGTAGGAGATGTACAAAATAAGATCCAAAGGGTTTATCTTTCGCTCGATATCCAAGAGAGTATGTTTGAGACGATAGAAGAAAATTCTTTGATAATTATTCATCATCCGTTGATTTTTAAATCGATTTCTATGATAGATTTCTCAAAATATCCTTCAAACATCATCAAAAAAGCGATCAAAAAAGATATCTCTATCGTAGCTATGCACACGAATTTTGACAAGACGCACTTAAATCGTTTTGTTTTAGAGAGCGTACTAGGTTACGAGATGAGTGAAAACGACGGGTTTTTAGCCTATTTTAAAGTGGAAAAAGAACTCGATGCTTTTGCGAGAGAGATAGCGAAAAAACTACAAATAGAAAATATCCGTATCGTCAAAGGGTGCAAATATGTAAAAAAAGCCGCTATATGCACCGGATCGGGAGCATCGCTTTTTTCATCGATGAGCGCGGATTGTCTTCTAACGGCGGACATAAAATACCACGATGCCGTAAGCGCGATAGAGGAGAAAAAGTCTTTTATAGATATAGGTCATTTTGAGAGCGAGCGCTATTTTGCGCGCTGTTTACAAAAAGAGTTGCAAAATAAGGGTTTAAATGGTATAATCGCCAATTCTAAAAACCCATTTTCTCACATCAAAGGATAATTTGACTATGAATCCATACATCAAACAGCTTGTAACACTGGTTGAGATCGATAAAAAAATCGACTCTTACGAGCCGAAAATCGCGCAAATATCAAAAGCTCTCGATACGAAACTTGCGGAGCAAAACGCTCTTGAGCAAAAGATCAAACAGTATGAAGAAGAGCTTGCCGATACGGAAGTAAAACGAGAAAAAAACGAGCAACACTTAGCGGAGCTAAATGAAAAATTAAAAACTTTCGGTAAAAAGAGCGCGGCGATCAAAAGTGAAAAAGAGTTAAAAGCGCTTCAACTCGAAGAGGAGATCGCAAAAGAGCAGGTCGCGTTTGCAAACGAAGAGATAGAACGGCTTGATAAGATAACAGAGCAAAAAAAAGAGCAAATAGAAGAGACGAAAGAGAAAATTCAAAAGATGCAAGAGGAGCTTGAAGAGCTCAAAGAGACGACTTCAAAAGAGGTTGAGAAGATAGAAAAAGAGAGACTCGAGGTTTTTGAAGAGAAACAGAAGCTACTCTCTTTGATGAGTCAAAATATCATCGTCTTTTACGAGAAAATAAGAAGATGGGCAAAAAATACGACTGTTGTTCCCGTAAGAAAACAGGCATGTTACGGATGTTATATGCGTATAAACGATCACACATACTCTAGCGTCATAAAAGGCGAAGAGATTACTACTTGTCCTCACTGCGGAAGGATTTTATACCTCGAGTCGCAGTTTGAGGAAAAAGATGAAGAGAATGAGTCTAGGGAGAGTGCAAGCTTATAGCGCTTTTTAGATGTTTCGTTTTTTATACTATTTTATCGGAGTCGTCCTTTATGCGGCGGCTTTGCCGATAGTCGTCCTTTTACCTCTTTTTTCAAAGTATAAAGAGTCTATTCCCGCAAGGTTTTTTTTATATAAAAATCCCCCTTTTCGAAAAAAAGGCGTCTGGTTTCATGCATGTTCTTTGGGCGAAGTAAAATCCCTTGCTTCGCTGATAGATAAAATAGACGAAGAGATAAATATTTCCGTCATAACAAATACCGGATATGAGATTGCAAAAAATTTTAAAGCCGACAGAAGATATCTTCCGTTTGAGATATTTTTACCGTTTTGGATAAATAGCCAAAAAGCGCTTGTAGTGACGGAGGCTGAGCTTTGGTATATGCTCTTTTTTATCGCTAAAAATAAGGGAGCGAAAACTTATCTGTTAAATGCGAGAATATCGGATAATTCATATAAAAAATATCTTCGTTTCGCATGGTTTTATAAAAGGATATTTGAAAATATAGATACCGTTTTCGCTCAGACGCAAAAAGATAAAAAAAGACTCGAAGAGCTTGGCGCAAAAAATGTGAAAGTTACCGGAAACATAAAAGCGCATCAAGATATAAAAGTGACAAAAAAGTTTAAAAAACCCGAAAAAGAGCTTATAACTCTAGCAAGCACTCACGAAGGCGAAGAGAGCTTGCTTTTAAAAAATCTCGATTTTAAAAACAGCGTCGTTGCGGTTGTGCCAAGACACCCGCAGAGATTTGAAAAGGTTTCGAAGATTTTGGAGAATTTTTCGAAAAAAAATTCGCTTTCATATCATAGATTTAGCCAAAGAGAGGAGTTTGATTCGGATATCGTGCTTGTCGATAAGATGGGCGAATTGGTAAATATATATGCCGTAAGCGACATAGTGCTTCTTGGAGGTTCTTTTATCGACGGTATCGGCGGGCACAATCCTCTCGAAGCGGCCTTTTTCGGCACAAAGCTCATAAGCGGAAAGTATATTTTCAATCAAGAAGCTTTATTTGAGCTTGTAAAAAATGCGGTTGTTTGCGATGCCGATGAGGTTGTAAAATATATGAAAAAATCAAAAGCGACCGAGATTATCTCAAAGCCGGATATGAAAGAGATTTTAGAGGAGTTTTCTTTTGTGGTATGAGATATCGGAAGATTTTGTGATATTTCGTATAAAGGCTCAACCCGCATCGAGCAAAAATGAGATAGCGGGAATCTATGGCGACTCTTTAAAAGTAAAAATCAAAGCTCCGGCGGTCGAGGGCGCGGCAAACAAAGAGTTGGTAAAATTTTTCTCAAAGTTTTTTAAACTTTCCAAAAGCGATATAATGATTTTATCGGGAAAGAACGGAAAACAAAAAAGGGTCAAAGTTTTGTACAATCAAAAAGTTGATATGTTTATAAAAAATATAATCAAAGAAGGCAAAGATGCAGGAAAAAGCATATAAACTTCTTGCGGCGCAAGAGGGTATAACAAACCGTTCGGCAAAAGACCTTATAGACAGCGGTCTTGTGTATAGCGGCGGTAAAAAAATAGTAATGGCGAGAGCTTTGATGCCCTTTAAAACGACATTTAAAGTAGAAAAGCCTTTAAAGATAAAAAAGCTTTTTGAAGATGACAAAATCATAGTCATAGATAAGCCCGCGTTTGTAACCAGTGAACAGATAGCGAAAAAACACTCCTGCGAACTTTTACATCGTCTCGATAAGGAGACGAGCGGACTTCTTCTTTTGGTAAAAGATAAAGAGTTTCAAAAAGAGGCTATCGAAGCGTTTAGAACCCATAAAGTCAATAAATCGTATATCGCCTGGGTTTGGGGTATTTTAGCCGAAGAGATGATATTAGATGCTCCTTTGCTTACCGTAAAAAGAGGCGGCGGCGCTTTTACAAAAGTTTCAAAAAAAGGCAAAGAGGCTTTAACAATCGTAAAACCCATTGAGATACAAGGCAAAAAGACAAAAGTAGAAGTTACGATAAAAACGGGTCGAACTCATCAGATAAGAGCACACTTAAAACATGCGGGATATACTATAGTAGGAGATCGAAAATACGGCGCTAGGGCTTATAAAAGGATGCTTCTTCATGCATATCGTATCAATCTTTTGGGATATGATTTTACTTCAAATCCCCCAAAAGATTTCATGATCGACTGATGATATACCAGCAAAGCCAAAAAATCACGCTTGCCGCCGCGAGGTATTTTATCGTTGTTCCTATGATATTGCCTATCTGGCAGCTAGTACATGAGTGATATTTTTTCGATTCGTAAAGCGCTGTTGCAAAGTATCCCGCTAAAAGCGCTATGAGAGTAAAATAGGCGTATTTGTCAAAAGAGTAAATCGACGCGAAAGTCTCTTTTTTAAAATCAAAAAGCGGTGTAAAAAGAGTCAGCGTCATAAAAAAGAGAATTTTTTGGATAAAACTTATAAAATAGTCTCTCATAAAGACTCTGGGACAACTCTCAAACGAACCGACGGCTCCGTTTTTGGCAAGATTTTTTTCAATATCTTTTCGCTCTTTTTCACTCACTCTATTTGCTATCGTCGCGCCATATACATAGTCTATCTTTCGTTGAAGAAGTATGGAGAGTTCACCTTTTGCTATTAGTGATTTTTGTTTTCCGTCTCTATCTTGATAGATAAGCCGTATTTTTTCATATCTGTTTACCGTATGGGTAGTATTTGGAAAGTAAAGTGTCGATTCGGTTGAAGTTACGCTTCCCTCTTTGCCTATGATTCTTGGATTTATTATCTCAAGATAGCTTCCGTCGTCTTGTTTTACGACTACTACGGCATAGGGGAGGGCGATTTGTATGGCCGCCATACCTTTTGCGCCGTGTTTGTTTAAGGTATCTTTTATATCTCTTAACACTTCGGCAAGTTCTTCATCGAAGCTTCTGACATCGGGGGCGGTTATATTTATGCGTTTGTCGGGGTATGTTACGATATCTCTGACCAAGTTAAATCCTTTTTATAATTTATAATTATATTTAAAAATATTAAAATTAAACTGATATAAAATTATTTTTATAGAGGCGGAAGTTCGTTGTTTGGAGGTTGTATCGACTGTTTGGGTCATTTTTTTAATCCACTTTTTGTTAAACTCTTTTTATGAAAAAAAGAGGTTTGGAAAAATTTAACAATCTAGTCGAGGCTTTTTTACAATTGCCTAGCGTTGGAAAAAAATCGGCGCAAAGATTCGCATACTATCTTGTACTTGAGAACTCCTTTAACGCTCTCAAACTCTCACATGCCATAGAAGATGCTATCGCCAACATAAAAAAATGTATCATTTGTAACGGAATAAGCGAAGACGAGATTTGCGAAATATGTCTTGACGAGCAAAGAGATCAAAATAAACTATGTCTAGTCGAGAGTGCCAAAGATATCATGATCATTGAAGAGAGCGGCGATTATGACGGGAGATATTTTGTTTTAGAAAGCCTTGACGAAGAGAATATACAAAAGCTTCATATGTTGGTTAAAGAGGGAGTAAAAGAGGTCATTTTCGCGTTTACGCCGTCTCTTGCAAATGACGGTGTGATTTTATTTATAGAAGATAAACTTAGTATTTACGAGATTGGCTTCAGTAAAATAGCCCAAGGAATTCCTACAGGCGTTAATCTTGAAAATGTCGATATGCTTTCACTCTCAAAAGCTTTGATG
>JALWKJ010000044.1 GCA_027081495.1 Campylobacterales bacterium
CCGTTGCGACTACTACCGCGATGCTTGATCAACCGATGGTTATATCCGTAAAAGTTCATGATCCGGAAAACGATGCATTAAAAACGGTTGTAATATATAAAAATCGCGAGTTTGTTTTACAAAACGGCGAAGTAACGATTGTTCCAAATAGCGTCGGTACTCTTGAATATACGGTAAAAGTGAAAGAGACGGATACTTCCGACGCTTATGAAACGACAAGCACCCAGCGAATCATAGTAAGAGAAAACGCAAAGCCCGTTATCGACGGTTTTAGCGGATTTTATAAACGATTTGACAAGAGCGCGGATATGAATATAAAGCTCGATGCTCACGATCCCGAAGGCGCTTTGCTTACATATAGAGCCGAATTGTTTTCGTATCAAAACGATTATAGCGATTATTTAAAAATTGACGGCTTTTTGTTCACTGTTTCAAAAAACATACCCGACGGTCCTTATGTTCTAAAAATTATAGTCGGCGACGGAATAAACAAAGTACAGAAAAATTTTGAATTTACGGCAAGTAACAATACTCCTCCTCAAAATCTTACGATCAAAGCGGGCGATATCGAAATAGGCGATACTCTTAGAATAAAAGAGAGTGATCCGGCGTTAACCCTAACGGCAACCGCGATAGATGCTCAAAACGATCCTCTTACATATGAGTGGACATTTAACGACGGTCTAGGAGTCGCCCAAGACAACACCTTTACTATTACGCCTGTTGCCGGTATATTTAATGTAGGCGTAGTCGTGTCTGATTCAAAAGGAAGCACATCTCGAAATTTTAAAGTTGTTATAGCGCAAAATCTAAAACCGGTTGTTAAAAGCATCTCTTTATCTCCGTCTCACATCGTAAAGGTCGGCGATCATTATGAAGACGACAAAGGAAATATTGTAGATCAACTGACAGTAAGCGTTGACGCATACGATCCTGAAGGCACAAAACTTAGCTATAAATTCGGAGCTATTCATACGCTTGAACAACTTGGTGCTTATGATAACAATAGCACCAAAGTCTATAAACTAAAAGATATCCCGGCTGGAAAATCGGCTATTAAAATAGAGATCGAGGATGCCGATGGACATGTAACTATAAAACGCAAGATTTTTAAGATAGGCGTAAACAAACCGCCGAAGATTCGTTCGCTCTATGTTCCCGTAAAAGCTAAAAGAGCGAAGGAAGTAAAACTTCAAACTCAAGCCGTCGATCCCGAAGGCAAAGCCGTGACATACGAGTGGATAGTAAAAGACGCTCAAAGCGCTCTTACTCTTAGAGATAAAAACAACGCGCAAACATCTTTTGTAGTTCCTTCAAACGCTTCGGACAAGCTTACCGTTACGCTTAAAGTAAGCGACGGCACAAATGTCGTCACTAGACAAAGAGTGATTGAGATCGTCAGTAACAACGCGCCCGTGATAAATCTCTTCAAAGTATTGCCGGATGTCCTAAAAGAGGGTAAAGAAGTTAGATTTAGCGCCGAGGTTTCAGATCCTGATTATGATTTTATCACATACCGCTGGTTTCTCGATGATCGGATGCTTGAAGAGTTTACGGATAAAAGCGCAGGCTCGATTGTTCCGGGTGCCGCAAAAGAGTATCTATTGACATTAAAAGCGAGCGACGGCACAAAGAGTACGCAAAAATCACAAAAAATTACGGTTCTAGCGCTTGCCGCAAAACCGACTGTGACTTTAAATTCGGCTTTTATGACACTTTTACCGGGTGAGAAAACTACTATAAACGCTGTAGTGAAAAGTGAAGGAAGATATAACCTTAAATGGTCGGGAGACGGTTTGAGTTCGGAAAATCTGACATCGGCGGAGTTTAGTTCACAAGTTTTGGGCGAACACAAAATAAGCGTAGTCGCTACAAATGTTGACGGAATTGAAAGCGATGAAGCGATCATAACTTTGGTTGTAAAAGATATCGTGGCAAAACTGGATACTCCCAAAACGACACAAGAGATAGGAAACGATTTTCTTTTTACGCTTAGCATGAGCGACGCTACGGCGCCTGCAACCGACGGAATTTGGAAAATCGTACAAAAACCCGACGGTTCATCTGCGACTCTAAGTACCGATGGAGTTACGGCTCTTCTTACCCCTGATAAAGTAGGTACATATAAAGTAGAAGTGAAATTTACCAAAAAAGCAATAGCGGGAGAGTTTACGGCGTCAAAAAGCGTAACAGTTACCGAGGTAAATCATAGCGGCGAAACTGTCGAAGGCATAGTTCGAGATGAAAACGGTGAAATTTTGCAAGGGGCTAAAGTTCGTTTGTATAACTCCATAGACAGTACCCTTTTTGATCAAACCGTTTTGAGCGATGCCGAAGGAAAATATAGTTTCAAAAATGTCCCCGCCGGCGTTTACTATGTTGTCGTTAGCGGCGGTAACGGCTATATAAATCAAACACAAAAAATAACAATTCAATAAAAGGATGAAAAATGAAAAATGAAAAAATAGTAAAAGTATCGACTTCAGTTGCCTTGGCCGCTGTTTTATTTACAGGATGCGGAAACAGTACCGATTCTATAACGCACAAAGCCGCTGAATTGTCTCAAAATACGAATACGGTTCAAAAAAACGAAACGATAAAAAGTGAAGTTAGTAAGAGTTTAAATGCGCTTACCGGGAAAATAAGAACAGACTCTACGCCGACAGACGGTAGAACTACCCATACGCTTTCTAAAGATATATATAGCGTAACGGCGTATAACCTCGACGACAACAGCGTTTATAAAACTACTACCGACGCTAGCGGCGTATATAATCTCTCCGGTCTTAGTGACGGGGAGTACCAGATTTATGCGCAAAACGACAAAATAGCAAAAAGCGATATTCAAAGAGTTACACTCGCAAGAGGTACAAAAAAAGTAGTTGATTTTGTGCTTCAAGCGGCCGGTTCTATAAAAGGACGCATAAAGGGAGCCGATGTAGTATTTATTCCCGGAAAAGATTTTATCTCTATCGCCGACAAAGATGGAAATTTCGAGTTAACGAATATTCCGGTGGGAACTTATACTCTCGGATATGAGGGAAAAGATGCCGACGGATTCGATATAAAAGGAGTCATAGAGGTAAGTGTGGCGCAGGGTATGACGGATCTTGCTCTTATTCAACCGAAAATAGAACTGTTTAATATAAAAAATTCGACTTTGCCGCTTGGAGTTTTGGAGCTTCATCATAAAGGTATAAGCTTTGAGATCAAAGGTAAGGTCGATCTTGAAAAATTAAAAAATGCCGTATCGTTGAAAGATTCATCGGGTAAAAAGATAAAAACGAAATTATACTTTGAAAATTACGGTTATGATGACAGGGGCGAGGATCGATATTATCAAAGAGGCGGTATTTTGAGCGAAGATATCGTGCCCGCCGGTACTTATACTCTTACGATCGCATCTTCAGTTTCCGATAAGCTTGATGCGGATATCGTTAAAATATTTCAAATCAATGCCGTTTCGGTGGCTACCGTAGAAAATAGCGGCGGCGTAAGATATATAAATATATACACTCCAAAAGATCTCAACGATACTCAAAAAGCGACATTCGGTACGCCTGTCGTAAAAGAGAAAGGTTCGACAAAAGCGCTTAGCGTTAAACCGGTATGGACAAAAGAAAATCAACTAACGCTTTTTGGCAGCTATAAGACGGGCGTAGAATATGTAATAGAGTTAAGCGATGCCCAAAAGGCGATTATAGGTGAGGTAAAAACCCCAAATAAAAGATTGGCGTTCGATCAGACTAAAATAGAAGATATCTATCCGCAATCCGGAAGTGATGAAGTCTCTTTACATGAAAAACTCTATGCGAATTTTACCAATATCGGCGAACTCGATCCTTCATCTGTAAAAATTACGCTAAGCGACGGCGCCGTTACCAAAATTTTTGAAAAACAGGATATAGGATTTTCCGTAAATCGTTTATCCGATATGACCCCGTCTCCATATGGTCAGGATATTTCCGAAGTTAAACCTTCGCCGTTTTACGATGAAACTTACGGTAGCGTTTTTGTCGCAAACGCCAAACTCGAGTATGCGAAAAATTATACTATGAAAGTAGAAGCCAAAGATATTTTCGGTAACTCTTTGATAAAAGAGACCTCTTTTTCTACTCTAACTCCGAGTTTAAGATCGCTCTCTCCCGAGAATCTGGACGAGCTTTTTAGAGGCGATTTAAGAGCCGAGTTTAATGTCGCGGTAAAACAAGACGGCGCAGAGATAACAGTTGAAGATTTAAGCGATCCGGCTTCATCCGTAAAAGTCGTTATGAGGGATGAAAAAAATTATTATGACGATCATGCGATAGCTTTTGAGTTTGAAGGACTCAAACCGCAACACAAATATAAAGTTACGGCAAAAGGTTTCAAAAGCATCGACGGAGCCCAAATAGCTCCAAAAAGTACGGAATTTTCAACACCTCCGAGAATGATGTTCATAGATAATCGTTATATGCAAAATCTCTTTGTAACTCCTCAAAATTTTGAGCATAAAGTGAAATTTTTCATTTTTGGCGGTTTAAGCGATAGTGAAAAAGAGTTCTTAAAAACCCATCTTAGGGTTACGAGTTATGCGAATGTAAAAACTCCCGACGCTACGCATCCTCCTAGAAAACTCTTTTTCTTAAATAAAAGCGATGGGGTTGAGGTCGTCGTCGCGTTTACGATAGATCCGAATACTAACTATGAAATCTCTTTTGACGACATAAGCGGGCTTTCGGGTATCGTTATGCCCAGAGGATTTGAAGCCGGAAAACCCCTTGTCAGTTTTTCGACTATTATGCAAACAAATCAAGATTTTCCGACGGATATGACACTTATAAGAGATATGAACCTATATTCCGACGGATCCAAAGCGTCTGTCGGATTGGATGTAGCCATACCTCTTGGCAGGATAGCCGCGTATGAGAGTTGTTGGAATGAGTTTGAAGAGAGACAAAATGACATGACTCAAAAAATGCCAAATTATATCAAAGTTGAAGATGCGCAAAACAAAAAGATAGAGGTAAAAATCGATCCAAATTTCAAGTGGAATCTTGAATCGAGATATATCGACAACGATACCCAGATGTGTATGCTTCGACCGGAAGGTTACTGGGATGAACAAGAGCGTGTTTACAAAAGCGGATTTAACGCTTACTTTGATGTAGATTTCGCTTCGACATATACCGTGACGGTCGATTTTAGCGGAGATTTTTCAGATTCCGGATTTGGCGCGTTAAAACTCTCAAAACAGTTAAAAACCGCGCCTCTAGGAAAACTTGATTTTTGGGTTGACGATAACGGCGGACAAGATGCGATACTTTTTCATATTCACTCAAACGCTCCTATCGTTAATCCTGAGATATTAAAAGTAACAATGGATGCAAAAGAGTATAGAGCGACTGATTTTAGTTTTAATGCCAATCAGCCCGATATACCTGATTACGGCATGAAAGATGGAGTTGATTTGGTATTTGAATTGCCAAGACAACTCTATAGTCTGGTACAATTTTCACTCTCCAAAGATGACGGAAGCGTTTTGAAGTTTTTTAATCCAAATACCGAAAGTGAAGTCGCAAAACCTGAGATTTTGGCTACCGCAAAAATATTTACACAAAGCGTAAGTCCCGATTTCATACCTGTAAAAGTAGAGTCCGTTCATACGCTTTCGCCTCAAAACAGATTCGTTGTCGTTGAGTTTAACCGCATGATGAATATGTCTGATATCGTATCTTATACGGATGCGAACAAAACGGAAATAAGCGATATAGCGTTTGAGATAAAAGATGATCAGGGCAATCCTGTCGCCGTAACGGCGGTTGAGTCCGATTATAATAATGTAGTCTTTGAGTTAGCGAATGAGTTGAATGTTTCAAAAACTTATACGATTTCTCTTAAAAGCGGCAAAAGTCTGCAGTCTGCATTTGGCGTTCAAAAGCTTTCAAACTTCTCTCGTGTTATTCAACCGACGGTCATTGAGATACCGCAAGCAGCCTTTGGAAGAGTCGATTATTCGTTTGATTCTTCCCAGCCTTATCAGATGGGCTCAACTCAAGAGATGCAGGCAAAATATGTAAATATAAATTATCTTGCGATTGAATTAAATATGGCCGATGGAGTAAAAATAGATATAAACGATAGCTCGATAAATGTCTATAACAAGTTTGACGGCAGTATAAATGAAGGCTCTTTCAGCGTTGAGGGCGGTAAAATCATTCAACCCGTAAAAGACGCTTACTACGATGCAAAAGTCGATGTCTCTTTATCGTATCTTTTTAACGGTAAGAGCAGAGAATATAAAAGAGTTTTTGATTATATACCGCAGATGCCTAAAACCGCCGATCTTTACAGTATCGTAGGAAACGGAGTAAACTCATTGGTGTTCAATTTCTCTATGGATCAGGCGCCGATAAGTGAGAAGAATTTTAAAATCTATGATCAAAACGGCTTGCCGGTAGAGGGTGCGACACTTTCGGTTCAGGTAGATCCTAACAATTTTACAAGCGCCATAGTCACATTCGGCGCTTTGGCTAACGATACGCTTTATCGTATCGATGTTGTAGGCTTATCGGCTTATGGCGATAACATTTCATCCGATACTCTCGTATCTCAAGTATTTATAAAAACGGCGGCAAATTAATCAAATGGATATAGAAATATTAAAAACAAAGACTCTTTTAAAGTCTTTGTTTTTTTTTCAAGCTCTTGTTTTCTTGATTGCAATAATCGGTAGCGGTTGTGCAGATTCAAACGATCCGAAGCGATCCGCATATCATGAAGATTCGCTCTCTGAGATATCGGGTAAAGAAAAAGTAAAATCCGATGATAAATCATCCGTAAATTCTCATGTGTTGTTACCCGGTAAAGTTTCTATTTTTGAAAATCCGCCCTCAGATCCTCTTTATGGCAGACAGTGGCATTTGAACAATACCGGCATTTGCGATATTAATGTTTCAGGCGTGTGGAAAGAGTATCGCGGCAAAGGGATAAAAATAGCGGTTGTCGATACGGGTATCGATACTTCGCATAAAGATCTTTTTAAAAATATAGATTTTAATCTT
>JALWKJ010000045.1 GCA_027081495.1 Campylobacterales bacterium
CCTTTGTTTTGGTATTTTGTGATATTATATCATCATGATATTAAACGACATTCCGCACACTCCCGTTTTGACAAAAGAGGTATTAGAGGCTTTTTCGGATATTAAGCAAGGTACGATAATCGACTGTACCCTGGGTTACGGGGGACATAGCGAAGCTCTTTTAAAATCAAACGATAATATAAAGATAATCGGAATCGATCAAGACGAAAGCGCCGTTTTGTTTTCAAAAAAAAGACTTGAGGATTTCGGCGATAGAGCAACTATTTTACACGGTAGATTTTCGGATATGATTTCAAAGATAAAAAGTATCGATATAAAAGGCGTATTGGCTGATATCGGGGTTTCGTCGTTGCAGCTTGACGATAAAAAAAGAGGGTTCGGATTTGATTGCGATCTGCTTGATATGCGAATGGATAAAAGAAATCCTTTGAGCGCCGAAGATGTTGTAAATGGTTATGAAAAAGAGAAACTTGAAGAGATCTTTAAAAATTACGGCGAAGTGAGGGAGTATAGAAAAATAGCCGATCTAATCGTAAAAGAGCGTGCGAAAAAACCGTTTGCAAGCGCTAAAGAGTTATCTTCATTTATATCTAAACATTTAAGATCAAAAAAGATTCATCCCGCTACTTTAATTTTTCAGGCGATTCGTATCGAGGTAAACGATGAGTTGGGAGAGTTAAAAAGATTGTTGAAAAATATAAGAGATTTAAACTTATCTAATGCTACTGTGGCTATAATCTCTTTTCATTCGCTTGAAGATAGAATCGTAAAAAAGAGTTTCAAAGAGTGGTCGAAAAATTGTATATGTCCGCCTAACGCTTTTAGGTGCGAATGCGAAAACAACCACTCCTTCGGTGAGATTTTGACAAAAAGACCCATAACGGCAGGAGACGACGAAATTGGCAGGAATCCAAGAGCGCGAAGCGCAAAACTTAGACTCTTTAAGACAAAACTCTGATATAAAAGCAAAAAGCGAACTGCTTTTGCAGCTTGATATCGAACAAAAAAGAGAGAAAAACATCTCTTTGGGATCGCTTATTTGGGTTTATATAGTCGTCTTTTTCGCGCTTTTGTTTTTGCTTCCCAAAATCTATATCTCAAATCAGATCTATTATATAAGCAAAGATATAAACAAAAAATATCACAAATATACCGCACTTCGGGAAGAAAATAGATATCTTAAAAAAAGGATAGAAAAACTTCAATATCAAAACCGAATAATTGACGATATAGAGTTACCATAGTTGATGCTCCTACTATAAAGTATCTTTATTAACCCTCTATTAATATAATCGTATTATAATTTTTTCATTGAATCCTCTAAAAATAAAAAATGATGTTTCTCTCAGGCGGCTTCGCGAGGAGGTCAAAATTTGTTCGAGAATCATATTTTTCAGAGGACTCCGTGAAAAAATAAAAAAAGTTCTAACATTTACCTTCGGGTCGATGGGCAGACGATCAAAAACCGAAAAAGGATGATAATGCAAGAAAAGATTTCAAGCATAAAAAAAGAGGTGCAAAAGATTATTGTCGGGCAGGAGCATTTGATAGACTCTCTTTTGATAGCCCTAATAGCGGACGGACACATACTTGTCGAAGGGGTTCCGGGACTCGCAAAAACAACGGCTATAAACGCGCTTTCGAAAGTTTTGGGTTTAGATAGCAAAAGAGTTCAATTTACCCCCGATCTTTTACCGAGCGACATAACGGGTACGGAGATTTATAACCAAAAAGAGGGAAAATTTTCAGTTAAAAAAGGACCCGTTTTTACAAATATGCTTTTAGCGGACGAAATCAACAGAGCGCCGGCAAAAGTTCAATCGGCTCTGCTGGAAGTGATGCAGGAGAAACAGGTAACGATAGCGGATGAGACTTTTAAAGTAGATAGACCGTTTTTGGTTCTTGCGACGGAAAATCCGGTCGAGCAAGAGGGCGCGTATAGACTTCCCGAAGCCCAGCTGGATAGATTTATGATGAAAGTGCTTGTGGGTTACAACAGCATAGACGAAGAGTTCGAGATAGTAAATAGAGTGGCGAAAAACGGTTTTGAGGATGTTTCAAAAGTTGCCGACAAGAGGGATTTAGACGAGATAAAAGAGAGGTTTAAAGAAGTTCATGTAGATGACGCGATTCAAAAATATATGTTAAAGATCGTTTTTGCGACTCGTCGGCCTAAAGAGTATGGATTAGAAGATATAAAAGAATATATAGAGTTTGGCGCAAGCCCTAGAGGCTCGATCGATCTTTATAAGGCTTCAAAAGCGCATGCGCTTATAAACGGCAAAGATTTTGTTACGCCTTTTGATGTGGCCGAAATAGTTTTTGATGTTTTAAGACACAGGATAATATTGAGTTATAAAGCCGAGGCAAAAGGGATAACGAGCGATACGATCATCCAAAAGGTTTTAGAAGCCGTAAAAGCTCCTTAAGAGTAAGATATGATTGAGACATTGGTAAAAGAGATTTTGCTTCGCGCAAAAAAAGAGGTATTTACCGGAAATTTAGGAAATACTCTTACCGCTTTTAAAGGCGACGGTATAGATTTTGCCGAGATCAAAGAGTATGATTTCGGCGATGATGTTAGAAAGATAAACTGGAAAGCGACCGCAAAAACGGGCGAAGTAAAGGTAAATCTTTTTAATGAAGAGAGAGAATTAAATATAGTCGTCGCATTTATGATAGCCGGTTCCATAAACTTCGGTTCGGTTAGATTTAAACAAGAGAGTATGGCTGAGCTTTTAACGCTTTTGGGGTTTTCGGCTATAAAAAACTCGGATAGACTATCGACTCTTTTTTTTAGCGACAAAGAGGAGCGTTTTATAAAACCGACTAAAAATATGGGCGTGGTGGAAGACGCTCTTAGAGCGGCTTTGAAACTTGAACCGCTTGGCAAAAGAGTAGATTTTGACGCTTTTTGCGATTATATAAATATGAGTATAAAAAGAAAATCGATTATTTTGATAATAGGCGATTTTTTGACGCAAACGGATCTCTCTAAAATCGCCCATAAACATCAGATTTACGCTTTGATAGTAAGAGATCGTTTCGAAGAGTCCTTAAATCTGGAAGGAGAATATAGTCTCGTCGATCCCTCCTCTTTTAAACAAAGCGACTTATATCTTACTCCTTCGGTTATAAAAGAGTATCAAAGACGCTTAAGAGATTTTGATCAAAAACTATATGAACATTTTTTGGAGCACAAGATCACTTACGGAAAAATATATACCGATGAAGATATATATATCAGGGCTTCACAGATTCTAAAAGGATAATCATGCAGGAGTTAAGAGATATAAAAGGAATCGTCGAAATAAGCGACAATTCGCTGCTTTTTCTTTTTGGAATAAGCGTATTTACGGTTTTGTTATCGGTTGGAATTTTGCTCTATTTTAAATTTAGAAAGAAAAGAGTCAAAAGAAGATTTTTAAAAACTAAAAAAGAGCTTGCGAAAGAGAGACTCGAAAATATTGATTACGACGATCCAAAAAGCGTCACTTATACTTTTATAGAAGACGCGGGTGAGTTTATCGACGAAAAGAGTAAGCCAGAGTTTTTAAAAATAGTAGAAGAGTTGAAACCTTATAAATATAAAAAAGAGGTTCCCCAAATAGACGAAGAGTTGAAAAAAAGAGTAAAAGATTTCATACGGGAGATAAAATGGCAAATTTAGTTTTCGAGTATCCGTTATGGTTTTTATTGCCTATTTTATATCTTTTTTGCGTAAAGTTTTGTAAGCCAAGAAGCGAGGCGATCTATTTTCCCGCAAGCGCGATGCTTCAAAAAACGGTTAAAAAAAGAGCGATTTTAGTTTCGTTTTTGAAATTTTTGACGGTTTTAAGTTTCAGCGCGGCTTTGGCGTCTCCCGTCATAGAGGATGAATTGGTCGTTCAAAACGACAAAGGATACGAGATTTCTCTCATAATGGACGCGAGCGGTTCGATGCAGGAGAACAACAAGTTCGATATAGTCAAAGATATAGTGGAAGATTTTTTACGAAAAAGAGCTCATGATAAAGTGGGGCTTACGATTTTTGCGGATTTCGCTTATGTGGCGGTACCTTTGACATACGATAAAAAGAGTATAAAAAGACTTTTAAAAAGATTGAGTGTGGGAGTGGCGGGAACTCAAAGAACCGCGCTTTACGAGGCTCTTTTTTTAAGTTCAAACCTCTTTAAAAACAGTAAATCAAAAAATAAGATAGCGATTTTATTGACCGACGGTATGGACAATACCTCTACCATTCCTTTGGATATAGCCGTAAAAACAGTTCAAAAATACGGTATAAAAGTATATACCATCGGTATAGGAAACCCCGGAGATTTCAACGCGCGGGTTTTACGATATATCGCTCAAAAAAGCGGAGGGAAGTTTTTTACGGCAAATAGCGTCGCCAAACTAAAAGCTATCTATGAGACGATAGACAAACTTGAAAAAAGTGAAATAAAAGCGGATAAATACATGAAAAAGAGTTACTATTTCCAATATCCTCTTTCATTTGGAATATTCTTTTTAGTCATCTTCTTTTTCTATAAAAATCCGGGGGTAAAAAGATGAGTTTCGCAAATATCGAGTTTTTATTATTGTTGATACTTCTCATTCCGATGTTTTTGGTTATAAGAAAGAGAAATTCCGCGCTCGAGGCGGTATTTAAACCGGAAATCTTACGAAAAATAAGAGTCAAAAACGGCGCGTTTTCATCAAGAACCAGAAATTTACTGCTTATATCCGCTTTTGTTTTAGCCGTTGTAGCTCTTGCGAGACCGCAGATGGAGGGCAAGGAGATAAAAGTAAAGTCGAGTTTTATAAATGTGGTTGTCGGATTTGATATATCAAGATCGATGTTTTGCGACGATATCTATCCCAATCGTTTTGAATTCGCAAAAAGGGAGTTTAACAGCTTTTTAAAATATCTTAAAAACGCCAAAGTAGCGATTATCGGTTTTAGCTCCCGCTCGTTTTTGATAGCCCCTTTGACGCAGGATTTCAATTCATTGAAATTTTTGACCAAAAACCTGGGGCTTGAATACCTAAATCTTAGAGGGACAAGCGTCATGAGCGCGCTTGAAGCGGCAAATAACCTTTTTGAGAATCAAGATAAAAAAGTTTTGGTTCTTTTCACCGACGGCGGAGATAAAAGCGACTACGATGAAGAGATAGCTTATGCGAAAAAACACGGTATATCGGTTTTTATCTATGCGATAGGGACGAAAAAAGGCGGAGTCATAAAGAGTAAAAACGGCGTGTTAAAAGATAAAAAAGGAGATATAGTCGTAGTGAAAAGAAACGATGCGATTAAATCCTTGGCTCTTGAAACCGGCGGAGCGTATATGATATATAGTTTAAAAGACGATGATATAAAAACGATGAGCGATATCATAAAGTCGAAGTTTAAAGCTAAAATGCAGCAAGAGAGCACGATTAAAAATAAAGAGGAGCTCTTTTACTATCCTTTGATTTTGAGTATTCTCTTATTGTTTGCGGGATTTTTCTCTTTGCCAAAAAGGAGTATCGGATGAGAGTTTTTATTTTGTTGATGTTAGCGCTTTATCTTCATGGAGGTGTATTTGATTTTATGGATATAAAAGAGGCGAAAGAGGCTTACGCGAAAAAAGAGTATCAAAAGGCGGCAAAATATTATGAAAAGCTTTCTAAAAGCGGAAACGACGAAGCCCGGTTCAATCTTGCCGATAGCTACTATAAAAGCGGAAATTATAAAAAGGCTTTGAGTAATTTCGAAAAGATAAAAGATAAAAAACTGAAATTTAAAAAACTTCATAATATGGGAAACTGCTACGCGAAGCTCGGCGACATCGATAAAGCCTTAAAATCGTATGAAGAGGCTTTGAAGATCAAAGAGGATAAAGATACGAGATTTAACTATGAGCTTTTAAAAAAGAAAAAAAAGAAGAAAAAGAAAAAAAAGAAAAAATCAAAGAAAAAAAAAAACAAGAACAAAAAGAATCATTAAACGCGGAAGAGGTCATTGCGGAAATAGCCCCTGATTATCATGAAGAAAAGGAAAATATTTTGACATCGGAACTTTCAGAGATAGAGAAGAATGAACGATTGATTGATCTGGATGAGAAACTCATTAAAACAATTGATCAAGAAATAACATCGATAGATAAGCAGGAAAGAAAAGGAAAGGCTTCACCGGAGGATGTGTCGATTAAAAAATTATTAGAAGAAAAGAAGGAAATTTTACTTGCCGGTATAGCGGAAAAAGAACAAGAATTACTTGCTTTAAAAGAAGTCTCTTCAGAAAAAGAAAATGTAGAGCATGAAAAAGAAGATGAGGTTGCAGATAATAGGGAATTATTGGAAGAAATAACCGAAAGTTATTTAGAAGAAAAAAGAGAAATTTTAACAAGTGAACAATCATCGTTTGAGAAAAATAAATCATTGTTACTTATAGAAGCAACGCACTTGGAAAGATTAAAGGGAGCCCAATCACCCTTAGAAAAAGAATATAAAAAATCGAAGGAAAAAGCATCTTTAAAAAAGCAAATAGAAACGTTAAATCAAGAGATTGATAAACAACAAACGATTGTCGAACAGCAAGAAAAAGAATTCATTCATTCGATTGGAGAAAAAGAAATAAAACAACAGATCAAAGAAGTTTATCCGGAGTATTTTGACGAAAACCAAAATGCTTTGGAAAAAGAGGAGAAATTGCAGGAGTTATTGACGGAAGCGATTGAAGAAAACGAGAAAAAAAATAAAAAAACAAATAGTATTGAAGCAAGAATAAAGAAGTATCAATTAGAAAAAGCATTAGAAGAGAGTGAAGCAAGAAAAGAAGTTTTAGTAGTGGAGTTAGAAAGTAAAGAAGAAACAGAAGTAGGAGAAAACGAGGAGGAATTATCCATTAAAGAAGAAGCGGAAAAATACACCCAAAACATCAAAGAGGAGTTAACGAAAGGGAACCCTCAAATATTCACAGCCAATTATCATGAGTTAGAGCAATTAAAAACTCAAAAGGAAATATTGGAAAAATATATAGAG
>JALWKJ010000046.1 GCA_027081495.1 Campylobacterales bacterium
TTTTTAATCGCTTGTCTGATATACGATTCCATCTTCATTCGCTGGCTGATTTCTTCATGAATTTGGGCTTTAAAAAAGTGAAGGTTTCTTTTTTTATCTTCTTTTGCGCGAAGCATTGCCATATTCGCGTTTTTAATGAGGGTTTTTGGATCGTTTCCGTCCGAAGGAAAAAATGAAATTCCTATATCGATCTTTATAAGAAGTTCGCTTGCGTTGATAAAAAACGGAGTATCGAAGAGTCTTGATATTCTTTGCGCTACGGCCGCCGCCAAAAGCTCATCGTCGATATTTTCAAATATTATAACAAATTCATCTCCGCTAAATCTGGCTATAGTATCGTAATCTCTGAGTTCCGATTGTAATCTTTGAGCGACTTCTTTTAAAAGCTCGTCTCCTTTTGAGTATCCCAAAGTATGATTTATCGCTTTGAAATTATCGAGATTTATAAAAACGGTAATCATGTTTTGATTTAATCTCGCGGCTTTGTTTATGGCATTGTGAAGTCTGTCGTAAAGAAGATTTTTATTTGGAAGATCTGTCAGAGAGTCGTAATTTGCCAGATATTCAAGTCTATCATGTACGCTGTTTTCATAGTTTTTATGATTTCCCATCAAAAGAAGAGAACCTTTTTTATCGTCTTTGCTTGCGATTAGCGAACGCTCCCAGTGGACTATAATCTTTTTTCCGTTTCGACAAATCATGGGAAAATCGTTTTTTATTTCTATCTTTTTTGACGCAAATGATTTTTGTATTTGAAAGAGAGTTTTTTCCTTATAGCTTTGGGGAAGGAAAAGCTCCACGAAACTTCTCCCTAAAACTTCTTCTTTTTTGTATCCCGTAAGTTGTTGTGCGAAGTGGTTGAAATCGTTGATATAACCGTTTCTGTCCAAAGATATAAGGATCAATTTTACATCATCGCTTAGAGAATTTGCATTGTTGTTTATGGCGCTTTCGAGATATTTGGTAACTTTGAAAGACTTGGCGTCGATACATATACAATAGTAGTCGTCGCCTATAAACAGCGTATTCGTATATAAAATAGAAGTATTGTTTTTCGCATTTTTGTATTCGAGTTCTTCTCCGTAAATTGCGCTTTTATGATTGAAATCTTCGATAAATTTCTCTTTAAGATAATCCGGAACGATCAACTCTTCAATCTTTTTTCCCAATGCTTCGTTTTGTTTATATCCAAAGATATTTTCACATGTTTGATTCCATTCCGTGATTTTACGATCTTCGTCCGCACTGAAATACGCTATATTTGATACGCTGTTTAAAAAAATATCTTTATTGTTGCCGTCTTTTTTCATTTGCCTTCCTGTTAATCCGTACCGGTTAATTAACAAGTATATCGACGGTTTAGAAATAAATTTTATTCAAAGCGGTCAATTATGATTGAGTCCTTTGAAAAACATCAATTTTTCAGAGGACTCGATTAGAGATAGATCGTAAATCGATGAAAACAAAGGAGATTGTCTCTTTTTTTAAATGAACTTGACTCTTTTGTCTCCTTTTGTAATTTTGCCTATGACATACCCGTTTGAGTTGTTTAAGATAAAATCGAGATTTTTATCATCTGTTACGATTATCATTCCCACACCCATGTTAAATGTCCGAAAAAGTTCGTCTTCTTCTACATGATCTCTCATAAATTCAAAAATCGGTAAAACTTTTATCTTATCTTTTTTAATCTCGGCATTTAAGTGACTCGGTAAAACTCTCGGAAGATTTTCCGTAATTCCGCCTCCGGTAATGTGCGCTAGAGCTTTTATGCGGTTTTTAAGTTTTTTGAAGGTTTTAACATAGATTTTCGTCGGCTTAAGAAGAGTGTCTATGAGTTTTTTACCATTTATTTCGCTTTCAAAAGAGAGTTTTAATTTTTCAAAAAATAGTTTTCTTGCAAGCGAATAACCGTTTGAATGGATTCCCGAGCTTCCAAGCGCGACTAAAATATCGCCCTCTTTTACCAATTTGACTCGATTCATTTCAGATTTTTCGGCGATACCGACGGCAAAACCGGCGAGATCGAAATCGTCTTTTGCATACAGTCCGGGCATTTCGGCGGTTTCCCCTCCTATGAGAGAACATTCGCTCTCTTTGCAGCCTATCGCTATGCCTTTTATTATATCCGTAGCTTCGTCGGTTTTTAGTTTTGCCGTTGCATAGTAGTCGAGAAAAAACGAGGGAGTGGCAAAATTGCAAATGAGATCATTGACGCACATCGCAACGAGATCTATTCCGACGGTATCGAATTTCTTCGCGTCGATAGCGAGTTTTAGTTTTGTTCCGACTCCGTCGGTTGCCGCGAGTATAACGGGCTCTTTATAGCCTTTTGGCAATTCATACGCTCCGGCAAAAGAGCCGATACCGCCTATGACATTTTTATCGAAAGTAGATTTTACAAACGGTTTTATATTTTCAACAAATCTATTTCCCTCGTCTATATCGACGCCGGCGTCTTTGTAGTTAAGCTTTGCCACCTATTTTTCCCACTCGCAAGGAGGAAAGATTTTATTCATAAGCCAGGTTGACGGACAAAAATTCGTAAATGCCCATATAAGCATCATGATAATGACGAAAAGTTGCAATATTACCGCGATTTGAAAATGAAAACTCTCTTTGGCTCCGGCTTGAAAATCAGCTGCTCCCATCGCGAAGAAATAGAGAATTATTCCCAACATTAGCGCGGTTAAAAGTCTTTGCATTCTTGCTGCACACATTTTATTCTCCTAATTTTTACCCTCTTTTTATGTTTCTATTCGAATGTAAAACGAGGGTTTGATCTGTCCGCCTATTTTACCAAAAGAGTTATTTTATTTTACCAAGCTCTATCATCGGAAAGTGACTATAATCAAATTGTCTTACATTTTCACTGTTGCTTACGAACAGATTTTTTTGATGAGGTATGACATCGTAACAATCTATATCTCTTAATACCTTTTGTGCGCCTTCGTCTATGGTTACGGCTATTTCACCGGTTTCATTGTTCTCTTCTTTTGTAATTTGAAATATTTTTAATCCCGATGTGCCGTCGCAGATAAAAAGAGTTTTATTTTGATCGATTCCCAGACCTTTTGGCGACCACATCGCCATAGTTTTTAGAAGTTTCGGGTTTTTTGGATCTTTTATATCTACGATCTCAAGCGTATTTTCACCATCTTGCAGGCGACAATCGCTTGAACTATTTAGCGTTATAAAGGCAAGATCGTCATAAACTACCACGGGATCACAACTTTTTGCATGTACAAATTTCGCTATTTGTGTCGGTTGTGTGGAGATATTCGCGTCGTAAATATACATACCTCTTTCTCCTCCGATATAAAGATAGCTTTTATAGCTATAAAGCGTCTCTACATCAAACGGAACATGAACTTTTGAGTTTGGATAGGGACGAGATGGTTCGCTTATGTCAAAAACTCTCAAAGCGTCTTTGTTGACGGTATAAAGATAGTCTCCTTTTATAGCGAAGCGAGCCATAGATCCGCCTTTTCCCACGCTTTGAGAGTCGCCGGAAGTTTTACCCCCTCCCGTTGAATCTCCACATCCCGTTAACAAAACGACGCTAATCGTAAAGAGAAAATAGAAAATTTTTTTCATGATTTAATCCTTGTAGCCGATAATGACGCCTTTTTCTTTATCGCCGTAACAATAAAAAGCGTTTCTGTCCGTTTGTGTTTGAAGAGGATCATAGATAAAAACATTCTCTTCCCTGTGTACTTTTATAATATTGTCTATATCTCTTATATCGAGTACAACCAAATCGGTAAAACTATCCGCGTATAGATATCCGTTTTTGACGGAGATATCTATATTTCCGGGAAGATTTATGAAGTATTTTTTTATAGGTTTCGATTTGTTTGTATTGTCGATGATATGAATACCTTTGTTAGGTTCGTTTATAAAAAGAAGATCGTTATAGATATAGATTTTGCCGGCTTTTTTTATCTCTTTCGGTTTTTCGATACGAGGAAGTTCTCTAAACTCTTTATAACTCATATAAATCGGTTCTTTGCAGTCGTCATAAATCGGATATCTTTCTGTGCATCCGGATAAAACAACCGTTGCCGTTATAAATAAAAAGAGGTTTATGGATAGTTTCATCAATTTAACTCTCCTAAAGTGAAAATAGATATCCGAATTTAAAAAATTCGATATCGATAAAATAGGCATGATCGTTTATAAAGAACATATCGTCGTATATGTCGTTGTTTTCGGTTAGATAACGCCCTATCGCAAAACTAAAACCGTAGTAGAAATTTGGGCTTTTTTTGGGTAAAAACCTGTATCCAACTCCCGCTCCTATGCCTAATTTGTCGGTTCTTTGTATGACATCTTCGTTTCTAAGTTTCCCTTTGATCGAACAAAATCTCATAAAAGCGTCAAAATAGATCCCGTCTTCAAGCGAACGGAGATATTTTCTATAGCGAGTATCGACATATAAAAAGCTTTCTTGATAATGACGGACGATATTTCGCTTATTTTGATAATAGTTTATAGATCTGTCTTCTTTCGTCCACAGTATGGGAAAAGCGATTTCCGTGTTGTTGTTTGGGTTAAATATCGAAATTCCCGTACTAAAATAAAATGTCGTATCGCCCAAAGCGAGAATGGAAAGAGGATTTATCTCAAAACCTACATAAAGTTTTTTCGAGTTTTGAAGATCGATTGATTTTGCATACAAAAGAGCCGAAAAAAATAAAAAAGAGATTATAAACCGTTTAATCATGAAAAAATCCTAAAAGTTTTAATGTAAAATTAATATAGTATATCAAAATTTATATGTGTATGGTAATAATAGGCGCGGCGATAAAGGATCGATCTTTTTTAAACCATGATCGCCTTTTCTTTGATAAAATCTTTTATTTGATCCGGTTTTTGCGGTTTACAAAAGAGATATCCCTGTCCGATAAGGCATCCCATTTTTTTAAGCAGCATCTCCTGATCTTTATATTCGATTCCTTCGGCTACCGTTTTAAAGCCCAGGTTTTGGGCAAGAGCTATGATTGCGCCGGCTATATCTTTGTCTCTTTTTTGAGTGCAGATATCATCGACGAAAGATTTATCGATCTTTAGAGTCGTCGCGGGCAATCTCTTGAGATAGCTAAAAGAGGAATAACCGGTGCCAAAATCATCTATCGCGATTTTATATCCGCACTCTCTGAGTTTTTTCATGTTTTGAATATTTTTTTCAATGTTTTCCATAACGCAGCTTTCCGTTATCTCTATCTCTATTGAAGCCGGATTTAGATCCATCTTTTCGCAGAGTTTATTTATATTTTCTATAAAGGTTTTTTCTCTGAATTGAAGAGTGGAAACATTTACGGCTATATGATCAAGGGATGGATCGATCTCTTTAAATCTTTTAAAATCTTCACAGGCTTTTTCAAATACAAAATACCCTATATCCCCTATCAATCCTATATTTTCGGCTACGGATATAAATTGATCGGGAGGAACAAATCCGAGATTTTCATTTTCCCATCTTACCAATGCTTCAAAACCGATGGTTTTACAGTTTTTGAGATCGTATTTTGGTTGATATACGACATACAGTTCGCCTTTTTTTAGCGCGTTTCTTAGTTCCTGTTCGATTTTCAATCTTTTATATATCTCTTTTGAGAGTTCTTGCGTAAAGAACTGAAAATTGTTTCTGCCGTCGGTTTTGGCTTTATACATAGCGGTATCGGCATACTTTAAAAGGCTCTCGAGACTATTTCCGTCTTTTGGAAACATAGCGATACCGATACTTGCGGATATGTTTAATTGATGTCCATATACTTCTATCGGGCTATGGAGGGATTTTAAAACCCTTTTTGCGATATTTTGAGCTTCGTTTCGCTCTTTTAGTTTAACTACTATCGCAAACTCGTCCCCTCCGATTTTTGCTACGAAGTCTTTTTTAGAGACTTTTCTTTTCAGCCTTTTTGCAAATACCTTCAAAAGTTCATCTCCGGTGTGGTGTCCTAGAGTATCGTTGATGGTCTTAAAATGATCGAGATCGATATATAAAAGCGCGCACTCGTTTTGTTCATCGATGATATGTGCTTGAAAATAGTTTTCGAATTGAATTCGATTCGGCAACTTGGTTAAAGGATCATGATAAGCTAAAAAATTTACTTTTTTCTCCTGTTCTATGTATTTGGTGATATTAAGCTTAACCGCTAGATAACCCGTAACTTTACCGTCCATAAGAAGCGGCATAATGGAGGCTTTTTCATAAAATATACTGCCGTCTTTTCGTTTGTTTATAAATTCGCCTTCCCATTTTTTATATTTTTTTAAGGCGCTGTTAAGCGGGATATAATACTCTTTGCCCATCAATCCGGACTGTAAGATTCTGGGATTTTTTCCTATGATTTCATTTTTTTTGTATCCCGTTTCTTTTTCAAAAGCGTCGTTTGCGTAAACGATATTTTTATTTATATCGGTTATGATAATGCTGTTGTCGCTATTTTCAATCGCATATCTGTATGCGGCAAGTTCTTTTTTATGTTTTAGCGAGTTTCTATGAAGATAGAGGATGCTAAGCAGCAATGATGTTATGAAAAATAAAATCACTACCATTATCAACTTTCCGAGCAACAGATATGATTGAAAATCATCTTGCAGTCGTGAGTGAAGAGTGTTTAATTTGTCAAAAATATGCAAGTTATCGACACTTGTTTGTTCTTTTCGCAAAGTGACTATTTTTTGCAGTATAGATTTTTCATGTCTGTAGAAATATGAGACATATTTATTTTTTGTTTTTTGCACCAGCTCTTTTATGGCTAAAAGATTTTTTTCGACACTCTTTTTATTTTGGTTTATATTTGTATAAAGTTGTATAGTCATAAAGATCGTATCATCAAGCATCGATAGATCGGATTCGCTTAAAACGGAAGACAGCTTTGTATTTTTTTGTAAATCATGAAGATAATTTAACGAGTTTATGATGATACTGTTATAAGATTTTGAATGTTCTAAAAGATGACTCTTTTGTAGAT
>JALWKJ010000047.1 GCA_027081495.1 Campylobacterales bacterium
ATATAGAGCAGGTAAAAAACGCTGTTGACGACGAAATAGAAGATTACTACGAGTTGATCGGGGTTAGAAAAATACTTTTAAATAAAAAATTATCTCGTTTTATAGACTTAAGCGGAAGACTTAGGTTTCAAAAAAGATGGGCTCAAACACCGAGAATTCCTGAAACTTCGGTTCTTGGACATATGTTGATCGTAGCTATTTTTAGTTACTTTTATTCAAAAAAGATTGACGCTTGTAGTAAAAGGCTTGAAAACAACTTTTTTTGCGCTCTTTTTCACGATCTTCCGGAAGCTTTAACCAAGGATATCATTACTCCCGTAAAATACTCCGTTTCGGGACTCGACGATATCATAAGCGCATTTGAAATCGATAAAATACAAAATGAGATATTGCCTCTTATCCCATATAATCTTCAGGATGAGTTTTCATATCTTTTAGGACTTTATGAAGAGAATCAAAAGGACGAGTTTTTAAATAAAATATACATCGATTCTATAAAAATAGTCGAATCTCTTGACGGTTACAATGAAAACTATTGTAACGCCATTGACGGTCATGCGTTAAAGGCCGCTGATAGACTTGCCGCTTTTATCGAAGCTTCACTCTCTATATATCATGGAGTAAAATCAAATGAACTTATAAAAGGCAAACGACAGACAATGGAAAAAATAAAAGAAAACCCAATAGCCGGAGGTGTAGATTTTTATGCTCTTTCGCTTGAAATAGAAGAGTATTTTTCAGATTAATCGTGAAGACTCCCCTCAAGATTCCTGCAGCACACGCTAAATTAAGGTGCGTTGCTGTGTTCCCACCCTGGCGCGTTGCCTTAAAGCAGCGTTGCACAGGTCTTAAGGAGAGCGCTCAAAAAGCCGATGCTCTCTCAGCGCTGAGCGGATTTTACAAAAACATAACTTAAAGGAGCCTTTGTGAATTTTTACAGAAAGCTAAAAATTTGGTTTTTGACATTTTTTAGAGAAATTTTTGTCTATCACAACAGCTCTTTGGAGTTTCGCGCGAAACTTTTTGCGCTTATGATCGGCGCTAACAAGGTTTTTGACGAGTGCGAAGAGAAAATCTTAAGAGATGTCGCAAAAGAGATTTACCCAAACGATGAAGCTAGAGTAGATGTGTTTATTTATACCGTTAGAGAGTATGTAGATAAGATTATAAAAAATAACGGTTTAGATATAAATGAATTGGTTCTATCTATAGATCAGGAGTTAAAAGATGTAAAAAGATTTTGCGACAAAGTAGATATAAAAATGTTAGAGAGATTTTTGGAATGCTCCAAAGGCGATGAGGAGATTTTAATAATACAAAAAAGAATTTTAGAGTTTTTGTCTAGTGAATTGGAATATTTCAAGAATTTACGCTAAAATAACCACTTCTTAAATCATAGAGAGGTGTCCGAGCGGTCGAAGGAGCACGCCTGGAACGCGTGTGTGGGGCAACCCACCGAGGGTTCGAATCCCTTCCTCTCTGCCATATTGTTATTGTAAATAGTTAAATGCTCCAATTTTATTTCAAAATGAAATAAAATTCTCTCTTTTTTGATTTTAAAGTTATCATGATCTTCGGTGACAAAAGGAGATTTCATGATATTTCATATCGATATAGATACTTTTTTCGTTTCGGCTCACAGAACCATAGATATCTCTTTAAACAATCGACCTGTTGCCGTTGGAGGGAGGAGTAATTTAAAGATATTTGATAAAAATAAGGTTGGGATAAAGCTTTTTGATTCAAACAGCGGAGCGTTCGTAAATCCCGTTTTTTACAATGATCAAAAAAAAGATTTTAATCGTTTTTTTTTAGATACGCCTGGCAACGGCAAAGATAAAGTACGAGGAAGCGTAGTAACCCCCAGTTATGAAGCTAAGGCAACGGGTGTAAAAACCGGAATGCCTTTGGCAAAGGCTTTGCGGTTTTGTCCGGATATTAAGATTTTGATTCCCGATTATGTTTTATATCATGATCTATCGCACAAGCTTCATATTTTTTTGACAACTATGTTTCCGGAAGTCGAACAGTTTAGTATAGACGAATTTTTTTGTGATGCCGGCGGCTGGGTTAAGGATGATGAAGTTTTTTCATTTGCGAAGCGGCTAAAGGCCTTAATATGGCAAAAATTTTCGCTTCCCGTTTCTATCGGCATATCATCGGCCAAGTGGATAGCGAAACTTGCTACAAAGTATGCGAAGCCCAACGGTATTTATATCGTAGAAAAAAATCAAATTTACGATTTTATAGAAAATATTCCTATCGATTCCTTTCCCGGAATCGGTCGGGGTTATAAAAAAAGGCTTTCTCGTTATTTTATAACCACACTTGGTGAAGCAAGCAGACGAAGGGAGCTTTTTTACAATTGGAAAAAGCCGGGTATTCAACTTTATCGTCGTATAATCGGTGAAGATAATGAGGGGATATCCTATAAAAGCGGTAGAAAATCAATCGGAATAAGCAGAACATTTGATCCTATATGCTCTAGGGACGAGATATTGCGTCGTGTTTACATTTTGGCAAGGCATATCGTATTTATAGTTTTTAGGCACAAGGTAAATCCGACCGGATATTTTTTAAAGCTAAGCTATGAGTCCGGCGCTAGAGTTAAATCTGCACTAACTGTCGATAGAATTTTTAGCGAAACGCTTTGTAAAAATCTGTTTAAAAACATTTTTGAAAACATACACAATCCAAATGAATGTGTAATCAAAATAACTTTAAGTGTTGGAGGTTTTTCTTCAAATAATTTAAAAACACTCTCTCTTATCGAATTTCAAAAAGATCATGAACACAACACTCTTACAAATGTTATGCAAACTCTTCGCGAAAAATATTCGCTAGATATTATAAAAAACGGAATTGAGATATGAGTAAAAATACAAGAGAATTCTTTGAGTCGTTGAGTCGTTTTTGTTATGTGAGTAAATCGCCCTGCTCTTTTATGAAAAATGAATTTAGCAACGATAAATATCAAAAAGGAATGTGCGCCGTTTATGATTGGGTTGACGAGCTTTGTTACTATTATCTTAAACGGGAAAAAGAACTTAAAGGAGATTTTTTAACACTGCTGAATAAAAAGAAAACATTTATTGGTATCAAAACCGATTCTGAATATAAAAGAGGTATGGTCGCAGGATTTGACGAAATACACAAAATTATACGCGAACTTTCATAAAGGATCTTTTTAAAATAAATGTTTTGTATTATTTAATTTTTATGATAAAATAATTATATTTTAATTTAAAGGATTTATATGAAAAGATATTTTGCAGCTCTAGGTATGTCCGTTGCCGTGATTTTTGTCGGATGTGGAGGGGGAAGCGATGGTGATGGTGGCGTAAACATTGACGCGACGGTTTCGTATAAAACTTCGGGAACTTACGATTTAAGTAATTATATCTCCGCTACGCAAAACAGCTTTAATGTTTATAAAAATAACACATATACAAATAAAAACGGTAAAAAAAGTTTTAAAGACGATCCAGAAGAAGAAACATATACGGAAAAATACGACATAAACTCTACTGCCGTAATCGTCAAAAACGCGGGAGATGAGATTGATTCTATATTTGTGATAAAATCAGATCGTATTTTAGAATATGATGATGAAAATTCTGCTTCTTCGATCCAAATCGCAAGATATGCCGATATAGGCGATTATATTTTATCTATTTCAAAAAATGAAAACGATAATATTCCAGTCGAAGCTAAATCTGTTTGCAAACTTGCTAAACATTATGATAGTAAAACGGTCGGTAGTAAAACTTATAATGATGTTTTAAAAGTAACCTGCGTACATGAAGCAAACGGCATGTCAAATAATAAAGATATCAATATAAGCTATATGGCTGATGGTGATTCCGTAATATATCTTGCTAAAGGAGTTGGGGAAATATTAAGTGAAGATGTAACTTGTGAGAAAATAGATACTTATCTAAATAGTACAAAAACGACAAATTCAACTTGTGAAAAAGAAGTGAGTGAGATTATATCTCATAATCTTTTATAGCAATACATATTACAGCGCCAATCAAACAGCCATATAAACGATGAATCGTTTATATGGCTATAATTAAATCTCATTACTATCTTCTTATCCACCTTGTGTTACTATCATGAAAAACAAATTAAAGAGTATTTATGGACTATTTTGCGAAAAGAATTATTCCCTGTTTAGATGTTAATGACGGTCGAGTCGTTAAAGGCGTTAATTTTGTAGATCTTAAAGATGCGGGCGATCCTGTTGAAGTTGCCAAAAGGTATAACGACGAAGGGGCTGACGAAATAACATTTTTGGATATAACGGCTAGTCACGAAAAAAGAGACACTATCGTTCATATCGTTCAAGAGGTCGCTAAAGAGATTTTTATACCTTTGACGGTGGGTGGAGGGATTCGCAAACTTGATGATATTTACAATCTTTTAAATGTAGGATGTGACAAAGTAAGTATAAATTCCGCTGCGATAAAAAATCCTGATCTTATAAACGAAAGTGCAAAGAGATTCGGTTCTCAATGTATAGTAGTCGCGATAGACGCAAAGAAGATAGAAGATAGTTGGCATATATTTTTAAACGGAGGACGAGTCGATACAGGGATAGACGCTATTGAGTGGGCAAAAGAGGCTTATGACAGAGGAGCCGGAGAGATACTTTTGACTTCTATGGATGCCGATGGTACAAAAGCCGGATTTGATAATAGATTAAACGCCGCAATAAGCGATGTCGTTTCTATCCCTATAATAGCTAGCGGCGGTGCAGGTACTATGGAACATATAAAAGATGCTTTTATCGAAGGTAACGCAGATGCCGCCCTAGCCGCTTCGATTTTTCATTTTAGAGAGATTGATATAATGGAATTGAAAAATTACCTTTATAAACATAAAATACCGGTAAGGTTATAGAGATGTTTATTTGTGCCGGAAATAACGAAACATTCTCTTTTGCCACACCGATTGGCGTAGGTTTGATAGAATCTGCCATGAACTTAACAAGACTCGCACTTTTTGATAAACCGGATTTTTTGATTTTTATCGGAAGTGCGGGCAGTTATGGTAAACACTCTATTTTTGATATCGTCGAATCTTCTATCGCTTCAAATATTGAACTATCCTTTTTGCAAAAAAAATCATATACGCCTTTGGACAATGTTATACATGCATATAGATCAAAGGGAGATGTTTCACATGAAACAATGAATATCGTAAATAGCAGTAACTATATTTCGACAGATTACGAGCTAGTTCAAAATTATAGAAAACACAAAATAGAACTCGAAAACATGGAGTTCTTTTCCGTTATGAAGATCTCACACGAATTTAAAATACCGGTTTTTGGCATATTTGTCATAACAAATTATTGCGATGATAATGCGCATAAAGAGTTTTTGTCAAATCACGATAAAGCAAAAGAGATATTAACGCAATACATTTTTGACAAATACAAAGAGTTAAAAAAATGAAAAAATCAATCTTGGATTTTACGAAAAGCGAATTAGCTTCTGTTGTTTATCCCGAATTTCGTGCTAAACAAATATATACTTGGCTTTATCAAAAACATATCGATTCATTTGATCAAATGTCAAATTTACCAAAACAGACTCGAACTAAACTCGATCAAAAGTATGATTTAAAGACATTAAGGATTGTAAAAAAAGAAAAAAGTATCGACGGCAGTATAAAATATCTGTTTGAATGTCATGATAAATCAACGATCGAATCGGTTTTACTTCCTATGAAGAGCGAGCTTAGAGATTCGAAAGGTAATATACTCAAAGAGATAAAATATTCGATCTGCGTATCGAGCCAGGTAGGCTGTAAAATAGGGTGTTCATTTTGTTTGACGGCAAAAGGGGGATTTAATAGAAATTTGAGTTGTGCTGAAATAGTAGCTCAAGTTCTTTTGATAAAAAAGGATAATCAAATAGCACATAATAGAAAAGTAAATATCGTATATATGGGTATGGGCGAACCTCTTGACAATCTTGATAATGTCACAAAAGCGATCAAGATTTTTAACGACCAAGACGGTTTGGCGATTGGAATGAGAAGACAAACGATATCTACCAGCGGATTGAGTCATCAGATCGAAAAATTAGGCAAGATGAATCTCGGTGTATTGCTTGCTATATCGCTTCATGCCGTCGATAATGATTTGCGAGAGAGGTTGATGCCGATAAACAAGGCTTACAATATCGAATCCGTCATAAACGCTGTTAAAAATTTTCCTATAGATCAAAGAAAAAGGGTCATGTTTGAGTATCTAGTCATAAATGATTTAAACGACGATATCGGCAGCGCTAAAAAATTGGTTCGATTATTACATGGGATAAGGGCAAAAGTAAATTTGATCTATTTTAACCCCTACCCCGGATCGTTATACACTAGACCCTCGGAAAAGAGTATGGAAAAATTTAAAGCTTATTTAAACGATCATGGCATAATTTGTACTATTCGAAAATCAAAAGGACTAGATATTAGCGCCGCCTGCGGTCAGCTTAAGGAGAAAAATTTATATGAATATGATTGATATTTTGCAAATAGTTTTTTTGTCAATCGTGGCAATTGTAGGTTTATATGGAATAATCAGGGTTGTTTTTTTTGATTAGATCACTAAAATTGTCCTTTGAATATATCATGTACTCATTTTTATAGTTAAAATTTATCCAATTGGCATGCAGCATCAGTCTTTTTGCACCCGTGTGTTTAATTCTCTCTTTATCGGATAGTTTGCCGTCAAGATAATCGCTTGCTATTTTTAGATTTGTGCCG
>JALWKJ010000048.1:0-4269 GCA_027081495.1 Campylobacterales bacterium
GACCTAGCGTTTGCGATGATCACGGGCGGAAACTGGTTTCGTGTGCCCGAATCGATCAAAGTCGTCTTCAGAGGAAAACCGGGCGAGCATATCTACGGGAAAGATTTGATTTTAGAGATCATCCGACAAATCGGCGTTGACGGCGCGCTTTATCAGACACTCGAATTTACCGGCGATACAATTGGGCATCTGGATATGGACGATCGTTTCAGCCTCTGCAATATGGCGATCGAAGCCGGCGCAAAAAGCGGTATCGTCGCGGTCGATGATGTGACAAAAGCATTTTTAACGGATAAAGAGCTTAGAGACTCGCCCAAATACCACTACTCCGACCCTGACGCAAGATATGTCAAAACCATAGAAATCGATGTCGAAAATCTCGATCCCGTCATCGCCTATCCGCACCTCCCGTCAAACGGAAAATCGGTTCGTCAGGCGGTCGCGGACGATCTGGCTGTCGATCAGGTATTCATCGGTTCATGTACCAACGGTCGTCTGGGAGATTTGCGTATCGCCGCGCAGATCGTCAAAGGTAAAAAAGTCGCTAGAAGAACCCGTATGATCGTCACTCCCGCAACCCAAAAAATCCTCAAGCAAGCGGAAAAAGAGGGACTCATAGATATCCTTATCGATGCCGGCGCAGTGGTCAGCAATCCTACATGCGGCGCGTGTCTTGGCGGATATATGGGAATTTTAGGTGATAACGAGCGCTGTATATCTACCACAAACAGAAACTTTATAGGTCGAATGGGAGCGCGAAGTTCCGAGATTTACCTATCAAATTCGGCCGTCGCGGCAGCTAGCGCCATCACCGGGAAAATCACCGATCCAAGAGACCTATAGGAGGCTGTCGGTCTCATGAAAATACCCTGCCCGCTGGTAATTTTCGCCGGCGGCAAAAGTTCACGGATGGGGCAAGACAAAGCGCTGCTTCCCTTCGGCGGCTACCCTACTCTCACCGAATATCAGATCGCCAGATTTACTCCCTATTTTGAAAATATCTATGTAGGTTGTAAAAACAAAGACAAGTTTGAGTTTAAAGCGAATTTCATCGAAGACTTGCCTTGCTATGACGACAGCGCCCCGCATATCGGACTAATTTCCGCTTTTGAGAAACTTCATGAAATATATATATGCGTTCTTGGCGTAGATACCCCTTTTTTCTCTCACAAAGAATTTCAAAAACTGCTAACACACACCGATACCGATACCGACGCGATCATAGCCCGCAGCCCCCGAGGATACCAACCTCTTTGCGCCGTATATAAAAGAAGTACGCTGCTTTATCTAAAAAACCTGAGCGATCAAAGGCGTTACCGTTTTGCGGATCTGTATGCTCAAATACAAACCGATTTCGTACCGTTTGAGGATGAAAAGATTTTTACCAATCTCAATACGCCGGATGAATATACTGATTGCAAATTTTAGCTATGCTATAATGAAACAAAAAAATGGCAAGGAAGAAGAATGGGCGCGCTTAAAAAAGAAGATTTTCCACACTATACATACGACGACTATACGCACTGGGAGGATCAGTGGGAACTAATAGACGGAATCCCCTACGCCATGAGCCCCGCACCGATGATCAAGCACCAGAAAATCAGCAATAAAATCGCAAGGATTTTAGATGAAGAGCTAGAGAGTTGCAAAGCGTGTCATGCACTGCTTCCGGTGGACTGGAAGATCACCGATGACACCGTCGTCCAGCCGGATAATCTCGTTGTCTGTTACGAGCCAAAAGGCGCGTATATCTCCAAAGCGCCCGTTTTGATTTTCGAAGTACTCTCCAAAGCGACGGCGAAGAAAGATACGACACTCAAATACGCGCTCTACGAACAGGAGGGGGTTAAATATTATATCATCGTCAATCCCGATGACGAAGTTGCCAAAGTCTATGAACTAAAAGAGGGTCGTTATATCAAAATGCTTGACGCTACCGACGAAAAAGCCTCTTTCGATCTAGGAAAATGCGAAATCAAGATCGACTTTGCCAAACTGTGGCATTGACGCACATATCTTTAGTTATCCATTTTCGCTAAAATGATAAGGACGCCTCTAACTTATTTACCGGAGTTTTCATGAACGAAAAACTATCTGCCATTAAAAATGAAATCCAAAAGGTCATTGTCGGTCAAGATGAGATGATCGACGCGCTGTTGATCGGTCTGCTTTGCGACGGGCATATATTGCTCGAAGGCGTGCCGGGTCTGGCAAAGACCACCACCGTCAATACCCTTGCCAAAACACTGGGGCTTGACTTCAAACGCGTCCAGTTTACCCCTGATCTGCTGCCTAGCGACATCATCGGTACAGAGATTTACGATCCGCAAAAAAACAGTTTTAAGATCAAAAAAGGTCCTATCTTTACCAACTTGCTGCTCGCCGACGAAATCAACCGCGCCCCTGCAAAGGTACAATCCGCGCTGCTTGAAGCGATGCAAGAGAGACAGGTTACTATCGCGGATGAAACTTTCAAACTCGACTACCCGTTTCTAACGCTGGCGACGCAAAACCCCATAGAACAGGAGGGCGCCTACTTGCTGCCCGAAGCGCAACTTGACCGTTTCATGTTAAAAGTGGTCGTCGGCTACAACTCCAAAGCCGAAGAGATCGAGATTGTTACGCGTATGGCGGAAGGTAAGAGCGATGAAGTGCAAACCGTCGCAAGCGCAAAAGATCTTGACCTCTTAAAAGAAAAAGTAAAAAAAGTACATATCGACGAAGAGTTAAAAAGCTATATAATCGATCTCTCTTTTGCGACAAGAGAACCTCAAAAATACTCTTTACAAAAATATAAAGATTATATTCTTTACGGCGCAAGTCCCAGGGCATCGATAAATCTCTATAAAGGAGCTAAAGCTCATGCATTTTTAAGAGGAAAAGATCATGTAACCCCGGTCGATATAACCGCCGTAGCCAAAGATGTGCTTCGTCACAGAATAATACTAAGCTATGAAGCCGAAGCCGAGGGAATAAAAAGCGATGAAATTATAGATAAAGTGATACAAGCCGTTGATATACCTTAAAAAGCGTGTCATGGAGGGATTGTTTTTTGTCTAAACTTAAAAAAATTTTGATCAAAACCCGTCGTCAAGTTTTTAGTGAAATAGTAGGCAACAATCCTCTTATCTTATTTACACGATTTGAGCAAAGCCCAAATCGCTACGCTAACGCTTTGTTTGCTTCAGCAGCAGGCTCGACTACGGCTTCGCCTCGTATGGAGGGATTGTTTTTTGTCTAAACTTAAAAAAATTTTGATCAAAACCCGTCGTCAAGTTTTTAGTGAAATCATAGGCAACAATCCCTCCATATTTGAGGGTGAAGGGTTTGATTTTTCTCAGTTAAGGGAGTATAGTTACGGCGACGATATAAGAAAAATCGACTGGAATACCACGGCAAAAATGCAAAAACCTTTCGTAAAAGTATTTCATGAGCAAAGAGAGTTAAATATAGTCGTAATCTCTCTTTTGGGAGGAAGCGTATTTTTTGGTCAAAAAAAGCTAAAACAAGAACTAATAGCGGAGATCGCGGCGATTATCGCATACACAAGCATAAAAAATGCCGATAAGTTCAGCTCTTTTATATATAACGACTCGTTGCAAACTATAACTCCTCCTTCCAAAAAGATATATAGCGTACAAAAAGCTATCGCAAAAATTTTAGACTATCCCGTTTTAGGCAAAAAGATAGATGCAAAAAATCTGGCAAAAAAAGTTTTTGAAAATATCAAACGCCGTTCGATAATCTTTATAATAGGCGATTTTTTTCAAAAGTACGATTTAAGACTACTTACCAAAAAACATGAACTAATAACGATAGTCGTAAGAGACAAACTTGAAGAGTCTCCTAAAGAGTTGGGAACGATTAATCTCTATGATCCGCAAAGCTTGAAAAACGCCTTTTTACAGATAGATAAAAACACCGCGAAAAAATATACCCGAATCGTTCGTCAAAATGATATAGAGCTTTTTAAAAACTTTAGAAAAACGGGTATCTCTTATACGAAAATCTATACTAACGACGAACCGTTCGTAAAACTCTCAAAACTTTTTATGAGCAGATAATGAAGATAGATTTTGACAAATTAAAAGATATCAGGGATCTGGAAAACATACCCGATATAAGCTTTTATTTTTTTCTAGCGAGCATATTTGTCGGGATTTTATCGATTTTTACTCTTTTTTATGTTTTACTTCGTTTTTATAAAAATAGAAAAAAAACCACCTTAAAACAGAGAGTTTTGAAAAGATTAAAAGAGATCGATTTTAG
>JALWKJ010000048.1:4279-6753 GCA_027081495.1 Campylobacterales bacterium
TTGATCACTAAATACGGTAGATTTGTCGCAAACGACGAGAGAAGCCAAAAATTTTTACAACAACTTACGACTCGTCTTGAAAAATACAAATATATAAAAAATCCGCCGAAATTCGACGAACAAGATATAAAATATTACGATCTTTTCATAGGCGCGCTTGATGAGTGATATCTTTTTCGAATACCCCTTTATTTTCGCTTTTATTGTACCTTTTATTTTCTGTTCTCGTTTTTGCAAACCTCGTTTTGAAGCCCTCATATACCCGCATCTTGATATATTCATGCAAAACAGAGCAAATAAAGCCTATCTATTAAGCGCTCTTAAATGGCTTAGCGTATTGTTGGCTCTAACGGCTCTTGCGTCTCCCGTTAGAACAAATACTTTTGTACGAGAAAAAACGGAGGGTTACTCTATCGTCTTGGCGCTTGATGCCAGCGGCTCGATGAGGTTTGGCTTTAAAGATAGCTATCTTAACTCAAACAAAAGAGCAAGCAAATTCGACGCCTCTATAAAAATAGTACGAGAATTTATCCAAAAACGCCGAAACGACGCTTTGGGACTGGTAGTGTTTGGAAATTTTGCATATATAGCATCTCCCCTCACTTACGATAAAACTCTTTTGATAAAGATTTTGGACAAACTCTACGCGACAATCGCCGGTTCAAACTATACGGTAATAAACGACGCTCTTTTTCAAAGCGCCAAACTTTTTGAAAAGTCAAAAGCAAAAAGCAAAATTCTCATACTTTTAACGGACGGTCAAAGCAGAGGAGACAATATACCTTTTAGCGTAAGCATGAAGATTATAGAAAAAACCGGTATCAAAGTATATACGATAGGAATAGGAAATAAAAACGATTTTAACGCTATGCTTTTAAAACGCATAGCAAAAAAAAGCGGCGGAAAATTTTTCAGCGCTAACGACAAAGATACCCTAAAAAAAATCTACGCGAAAATCGACAAAGAAGAAAAGTCGCAAATAAAAACAAAACGCTACATAAAAAAGAGTTATCTTTTCGAACTTCCTCTTTTTATGTCGTTTATGTCGCTTCTTTTTTATAGTTATATCTTAAATAAAAAAGGCTCGGTATGATATTTTTAAAACCGGAATATCTTCTTTTTATGACGATACCTTTAATGATACTCTTTTATTTTATCGTCACGAACAAAAGCACGGTCGAAAATATTTTTGATAAAAAAATTTTGGAAAAATTAACGATCAATAACGACTCTCTTACAAGACTAGGAAGAAACTCGCTGCTTTTTATCGCTCTTTTTTTGATGATAATCTCCCTTTCAAGACCCGTTCTTTTGAAAGAAGAGATAAAAATCGCGCAAAAAAAGATAGATATATTAATATTGATTGATATCTCAAAGTCCATGCTGTGTCAAGACCTCTATCCAAGCAGACTTGAATTTGCCAAAAAGAAAATTTTTGAACTTTTAGACAAATTTAAAGAGGCGAATGCCGGCGTAATCGCTTTTGCCGACGAGGCTTTTTTGGTATCTCCTCTTAGCGAAGATAAAAACACTCTAAAATATCTCATAGAAAATCTCGATACTATGTCGCTTAGCACAAACGGTACGAATATCATGGTCGCTATCCGAAAAACAGATAGATTTTTAAAACAAAGCTCTCAAAAAATTCTCATTATCTTTAGCGACGGCGGCGATATGAAAGATTTCTCAAAAGAGATAAAATTTGCTCAAAAAAATTCAATCAAAGTTTATGTTTACGCTACCGCCACGAAAAAGGGTGCGGATATAAAATATCTTGGAGAAAAGTTAAAAGACAAAAACGGAAATATAGTCATCACGAAACTAAACGAAAATATCAAATCACTCTCTATAAAAAGCGGCGCGGCATACATAAAAGGCGGTTACAAAGATAAAAGTATAGATTTGCTCATAAAAGATATAAGAGAAAAATCTAAAACAAAAGAGTTGAAAAACAGAAAAATAAAAGATTATAAAGAACTTTTTTACTACCCTCTTTCATTGGCTGTATTATTTATGCTTTTTGCATTCGGATCGCTTCCAAAAAGACCCGCGGCTCTCGTTTTTCTTCTTTTTTTTGTGACACAATCCCCGATCAAAGCGGGATTACTCGATTTTAAAGAGATAAAAGAGGGATTTTTACACTATAAAAATAAAAATTACGAAAAAGCGCTAAAGCACTTAAAAAAGGTAGCGAACTCGAAAAAAGACGCGCCCTCTTTTTACGACCTGGCAAACGCCTACTACAAAACGAGAGATTATAAAAACGCTATAAAAAATTATAAACGCGTAAAAACGAATAAAAAGATGTTAAAATATAAAACTCTTTTTAATCTCGGCAATAGTTACTATAAACTAAAAAAATATAAAAAAGCTCTTATCTCTTATGAAAAAGCCCAAAAGATAAAAAACGAATCCGATCTTTTATACAATATAGAGCTTACAAAAAAACATCTCAAAAAAAAGAGCACAAACAA
>JALWKJ010000049.1 GCA_027081495.1 Campylobacterales bacterium
GGTTCTAAAATCCCTTGAAGTTCATCTCTATGAGCTTTTAGATTTTTATGGCGCAAGGCTATCTCTTTTAGCGTTTCATTCTCTTTTTTTAGTTGGTTTTGCAACCGTTTTAATTTTTGGTTTTGAGTAGTCTCTTTTTCAAGCAGGGCTTCGGGAGTAAAAGATCCTATTTCGGATTTGAGTTCATTTACTTTGTTTATTTGAGCTTTTAAAATCGCGTCTAAAGCCGTATATTTTTCTTTTACTTTGTCAAAAGAGCTTTTAGCCGCTAAAAACTCTTCTTCCTGCATATTTATTTTTGATTCGAATTTTGCAATCTGTTCATCGGCTTCTTGAGTAACGGATTTTTCATTTTGTATGTTTTGAGTTATTTTATCGCAATTTTCCTCTATGGCAAGAATCTCTTTGTCCGTATGATCGATCTTCTCTTTTAGTTCGTCAATAATCGGTTTATACTCTTCGGAATTTTTTGACTTGGCAAAAAACAATCCCGTCAAAAGTCCGGTAAATAAAACCATACCCAGACACTCTTTTAGTTCTAAAATCATATCCAACATTTATACCTCCTCTTTTGAAACGGGTCGTTTTTTGAATAGAGTTAGAATTTTATCTATTACTCTAGCGCCGTCGTTTTTTTTGACGAATTTCTCAATCTCTTCACCTTTGGTTTTTGGCAGAGCAAATAATTTTTGCATAAGAGCGTCGTATTTTTGAGCGAGCGATTTTTTTCCGCTTTGAAGATGCTCTTTTAACGCATATTCGTAATTTATCGCTTTGATTTTTAATTCTTCACTCTCTTTTATGATAGCGTCGATCTCTTTTTTATATTTTTGTTCTATTTTTTCTATCGCTTCTTGTACCTTTTTTAGTTCATATTTAGCGTTAATTACTTTTTCTTCAAGTTTCTCTTTCGCCTCTTTTAGATGTAGTTTATCGCTTTTAAATGATGCGATTTCGTTTTTTAATTTTTCAATCTCATTTTTGCGACTCTCTAGTGTTTTTTCTAAATCCTCGATTTGTCTCTCTTTGACATCGATAACCTCTTTTTCGTTTGTTACAAGTTCAAGATCCGAAGAGAGTTTTTTCTCTTGATCTTGATATATTCTTATTTTTTCTTCATCTTCAATCATCTTTTTTGTCAAGTTCTTTTTATCATTTTCAATCGCGGCGATTTTTTGAATAAACTCTTCCTCTTGTTTGCGAAGATTTTCTATTTGTGTCGATTTAGATTCTTGAAGCAAAAGGCTCTCTTTTGCTATGTTTTGAATCTCGCTCTCTTTTTGTAATGTTTCCTCATAAAGATGAAGGCTTTGGTTGTAGTCGTTCTCCAAGCTTGCTACATCTTCTTCAAGTTCGACTTTTGAACTGCTGTTTTTTATGAGATATCCTATTATAAAGCCTATCAAAAGGGCAAAGATAAAAAGTACTATCGCTTGTATCATCATGTCGTTCATGCTATTCTCCTTTTTTTATCTCTATCGTGACCCTTCTGTTTCTTTTGTCGTAAGGATCTGCCGTAAACGGGCGTTCTTCGCCGTAGCCTATTGCATTTATACTTTTTGCTTGTATATTGTTTTTTATCAGGTATTCTTTAACCGCGTTTGCTCTTTGCTGGCTTAGCCATTTGTTATATGACGCTTTTCCGCTGGCATCGGTATGTCCTGAAATTTTAAGGGATAGAGATTGAGTGTTTTTATTTACTATATCTATAATCTTATCGAGAATTTTTTTACTTTGAAGTGAGATTTCGTTACTGTTTCTTTTAAAATAGATCGGATTCGTGTTTAATATATCGTTGATTTTCTGCTGGTTTTGCTCTATTTCGACGGCTGAAGAGGGCTCTTTTACTTCGGTAATCTCAGGTTGAACGATCTCTTCTTGCTCGATCTCTTGTTCGGGAATTTTCACTTCAATTTTTTCGGGTTTTATTTCCTCTATTTCGATTTTCGGTTTGGGCTGCTCTTTTGGTTTTATAAGCGAGGTATGATCGGTGATTTTAAATCCGTAAGCTTCCAAAGATTTTACAAGTGAATGAAATTTCGCGCTTTTTGCTTCGTCGTTGAATTCACCGCTTATCGTAACTACTTTATCATGAATTGAAATAGAGCCTTTTGGGATAGAATTAGAAGCTAAAAATGCCGTGATTTTTTCCGCTTGTTTTAGCCAAGGCGCTTTTTTTATATCTCTTTCAAACGATATTTCTCTTACGCAACCTTCTACATTACAGTATTTATCGGCGATAGCGGCTATCTCTTTTGTTTCGTCCGCGCTATTTGCGTTTATAACAAGTCGTGGATTTTCACCGTTTTCGTAAAGATATGAAGGCTCTTTTTGTATGATCTTTTCTTCTTTTGCACTCTCATGTTTTGTTTGAGATACGATTGCCTGTTCTATATCTTTTGTTTGAGTTTTTTGAGCCGCTACTTTTACATGTTCGCTTTTGATTGCGGCTTTTGGTTCTTTTGGCGTAAATAGCTCTTTATTGTTTTGAATACAAAAGTAGGCTATAGCTGAGCCTACAAGCGTACCGAGCAATAAAATCGACTTGCTTCCCATGTCTTGCTCCTATTAAGAATATTACAAAACATGATACATTAATATACTCTTTATTTTGCTGAAACTTTATCGCTAGCTTACATGAACATCAAAAAGAAAAATACTATAAATAAAACAAAATGAACAAATCCTTCAAGCATATTGGTTTCGCCGTCGTTAAAATGAATTATACTGGCTAAAATCGTCAGACCCAGCATAATACCCTGTACGGGAGTTAAGGCGAGGTCAATTGGCATGTGCGTAAATTTAGCTACGATTAGAACACTGGGAATTGTCAGAAGAACCGTGGCGAGACTCGCTCCTACGGCTATGTTGACGACATTTTGCATGTTATTGTTTAAGGCGGAGCGAATAGCCGTTATGAGTTCAGGAGACGCCGAGATAATAGCTACGGCAAATGCGCCTAGAGTCAAGGGGAGACCTAAAGCGCTTAAATTGTTGCTCATAAATATTGATAATATTTCAGATAAAAAACCTATCATTATAATAGAAAGAATCAATATTACGGCATGATATTTACCGTTGATCTTCTCTCCGACGGCGCACTCTTCCTCGCCGGCATGTTTGCCTTTGTATTCAAAAAAATATCTGTGCTCGTTTAATTGAATTCTGGTAAAAATGATATAGAGCAATATGAACATAATAATCGTAAAATCAAGATATACGGGAAGTTTGTCCGATGCGATAAAATGAGGCACAACCATAGCTATGCCGATGGCGACTAGTATCATAGACATATATGAATTCGTAGAATCGACATTATATTGCTGTTCGCCGTATTTTATGCCTCCTACGATCGCGGCGAGTCCTAAAAGTCCGTTTATATCGAGCATTACGGCGGAATAAATAGTATCCCTTACTAAAAAAGGATTTTCTTGATGCAGCATCATGATCGTTATAATTACGATCTCCACCACAACGGCGGAGAAAGTAAGAATCAAAGTTCCGTAAGGTTCTCCATACTTGTGAGCTAATATTTCCGCATGATGAGCGACATTTAAAGCCGAATAGACAATAACGGCAAAAAGGATCAAAAAACCTAGGATATTTCCAAATTTTGTACTCGCAAGCGAATGTTCAAAGGGCAAAATCACTATTAATGCTACAATCGATGCGAAGAGGGGATACTCTTTTAAAAACAATTTTTGCATAAATCTCTCTTTACTCGGTGATAATAAAAGTTTAGCATAGATTTCTTCAAGGATAGCACTATAACAAATCGTTTGCCGAATATTTTAAAATTCTGCCGTTGTCATCGGCAAAGTAGATATTGTCATAATCGTCAAACGCTACTCCCTCTTGTGCGAATTTAGGCAGCTTGGCTTTCGCGTCGATTCTTTTTTCTTTGAAGTTATACCTATAAAGCCTATCGTTAGTATCGCTTACCATAAATAAATATCCATTGTAAAAATCAAGACCCGCAATATCTTTTTTTCGTGGATCTATGATGGATAGTATCTTTGTTTTCGATTTGCTTAAATCTTTTATGATTATTATGACGGAGGGATCTGGATGAGGATATTTGTGATGTGATTGGTTACATATGTAAATATATCCTTTATTATCGATAGTGACTCCTTCTATGCCGTATTCTTTATCTTTTTGCAATATCTTTTGACCTTTAAATGATCTTTTTATGTTGATCTTTTTTTCTATCGTGAGATTTTTTTTATTTAAAATCATGATATTATCCACCCCTTCGGATATAACAAGAAGACGGTTGTTTTTATTATCACAAGCTATTCCCTCGGTATCAAAATTTCCGATATGCTTTTTTCTTATCTTTTTTCCATCCAAGGATAACTCATATACTGTTCCTCTATCGCTTACGGCAAAAAGAGTTTTTGAACTTTTGTCGTAACAAATACCTGAAGCCTCGGGTATTTTCGCTATTACATGATCTCTTTTGCCGCCTTCGCAAGCGGTCAAAACGAGCATTAAAAATATTAAAAAATTTTTTATATTCACATTGTTTCCTTTTTGAGAATATTTGTGGCGCCATGATAGTATCATATCATATACTTTTTCAAAATCGCCAAAATAGTAAATCATGGGATAACTTTGCGTTATTTATTTTCTTTAGAATATAATTTTTGCTTTTTTTGTTATAATTGTCAAAAAAAATCAACCCTCTAAAAGGCAATATTCGTGAGGAAAAAAATTGAGCAAATTCTAGGCAAACCTATCCGTGAATGCAAACTGATAACTCAAAGCGGCACAACGGCTATATATAACTGCGATAATAAAGTCGTGGCAAAAGTGGCGAACGATCCCCGGCTCGTTGAGAGCGAAGAGTTGGCATACGAGTATTTGAGAGAAAACAGCACGCTTCCCATACCGAAAGTTTTCAAGCGGGAAAATGAGATTTTATTGATCGAATATGTTCAAAACAATCAATTAGACAAAACGCAAGCCGAGTTGGATGCGGCGATGCATCTAGCGAATCTTCACCGCATATCATGGGATGAAGGATACGGTTTTATGGATGATACCGTCATAGGTCCATATTGCCAGTCAAATATAAATCATCCCTCTTGGGTGGAGTTTTTTAAAAGAGAGAGGCTTTTAGATTTTGCCGCAAAAGCTTTCGAGGAGAATAGACTAGATGAAAATACATATTTTCGAATCCTCTCTTTATGTGAAGAACTGCATAAGTATTTAATAGAACCCGAGCACTCTTCTTTGGTTCATGGAGATGTGTGGAGCGGGAATGTCCTAACCGACTCCGGAGAGGTGGCGGCTTTTATCGATCCGGCTATCTATTTCGGTCATCATGAAGTGGATTTGGCTTTTATATTGATGTTTAATACTTTTGGAGACGCTTTTTTTAGTCACTATAAAAAACTCTATCCCATTGAAGAAGATTTTGTGGAAGTAAGAGCGGATATTTACAATTTATACCCGTATCTGGTTCATTTAAGAGCCTTTGGGGATAGTTATCTTCCGTATATAAAAAGAACTTTGGACAAATATGGATATTGAAAATCTCCAAACGCCTTTTTATCTTTTGGATGAAGAAAAGCTTGAAAAAAACCTCAAGCTGTTGGATTATGTGCAAAAACAAAGCGGCGCAAAAATACTTTTGGCTCTAAAAGGCTTTGCTTTTAGCGGTGCGATGGAGCTTGTTGGAAAGTATCTTTACGGCTGTTGCGCAAGCGGGCTTTATGAAGCTAAATTCGGCAAAAAATATATAGCAAAAGAGGTACATACATATTCGCCGGCTTTTAAAGAGAGTGAAATAGAAGAGATTTCCCAACTAAGCGATCATTTAGTTTTTAACTCTTTTTCTCAGTGGCAAAAATTTAAAAAAAAGGTTTTAAAAAATACATCTTGCGGGCTTAGAGTAAATCCGGAGATTTCGGCTTCCGTTGCAAAATCTTATGATCCATGCGCCGCTTTCAGCCGCCTTGGCGTTACTAAAAAAGAGTTTAAAAAGGATTTGCTCGATGGTATAGAGGGTCTTCATTTTCATGCGCTTTGTGAGCAGGGAGCTGATGAATTGCAAAAAGTATTAAGAGCTTTTGAAGAAAATTTCGGAGAATTCTTGCATAAAATGAAATGGGTAAATTTCGGAGGAGGACATCTTATTACAAGAGACGGATATGATGTAAAAAAGCTTATATATCTTATAAAGGATTTTAAAAAAAGATATGATCTGGAAGTTTATCTCGAGCCCGGCGAAGCGGTTGGCTGGCAAAGCGGAGTACTCGTTTCTACGGTTTTAGATATAGTTCACAACCAAATCGATATAGCCATACTGGATACTTCCGCGGAAGCTCATATGCCCGATACCGTTCTTATGCCCTATAAAGCAAAAATCACGGGCGCGGGAGATGCGAAGAAGAAGAGATATAGATATCAAATAGCTTCAAATAGTTGTCTTGCCGGAGACATTATGGGAGACTACTCGTTTGATAAGGAGTTGAAGATTGGAGATAAGATAATTTTCGAAGATCAAATGCACTATACGATAGTAAAAAATACGACATTTAACGGTATAAAACTTCCTGATCTTTTAGTTTTGAAAAAAGACGGTACGATAAAGACAATTAAAAAATTTGGATATGAGGAGTATGAGAGAAGAAATTGATTTACATCTTCTCTTTCGCTTTTATCCCCATAAGTTTCAATCCGACTCTAATACTA
>JALWKJ010000050.1 GCA_027081495.1 Campylobacterales bacterium
ATGTTTGGTATGTGAGAAACTGGTCTATGGAGCTTGATATCATGATTTTGGTTAAGACCGCCGCGATAGTTTTAATGAGAAAAGGAAGTTACTAAATTTTACCTAAAACGAACCAAATAAATTGTACAATCTTTTCATGATACTTATGATAGATAATTATGACAGTTTTACTTACAATATAGTCCAGTATTGTCTGGAGCTAGGCGCGGATTTGAAAGTGATTCGAAACGATGAATTAAGCGTCAAACAGATAGAGGCGCTTTGTCCCGAAAAAATCATCATCTCTCCCGGACCGGCAACTCCGGATGAAGCGGGCGTTAGTTTAGAGGTTATCGATTATTTTAAAGGCAAAAAGCCGATTCTTGGAATCTGTTTAGGACATCAAAGTATAGCTCAGAGTTTTGGCGGCGAGATTGTAAGGGCGAAAAATCTTATGCACGGCAAAACATCTCGGATAAAAGTGACAACTCCTTCCGCGGTTTTTGACAAACTGCCTTACGAGTTTACCGCGACTAGATACCATTCGCTTGTGGTAAATAAAGATAATCTTCCCCAAATTATCAAACCTACCGCATACAGTAAAGACGATGAGGAGATCATGGCTCTTGAAATCGAGGGGTATGAGATTTACGGTATTCAGTTTCATCCGGAGTCTATCATGAGCGAGCACGGTCATGCGATGATCGGCAATTTTTTGAAGTCATGAATATAAGGCTTACTCTTTTTTTTCTCATAGCTTGCGATGTCGTTTTGCTTGCATACGGGATCGGCACGCTGTCGATCAGTTATAAAGAAGCCGTCGTTTATTTCGATAATAGAGATTTCCTTCATTATCTTGTTAGATTTTTTACTTCGTTTTTGGGTCAAAACGATTATGCTCTTCGTTTGCCGTTTGTTTTATTTCATGCCGGAAGTATTTTGCTTATGTATAAAGTTAGCGGTTATTTTTTAAAAAAAGAGTCATATAGACTTTTAAGTGTCGTTACATTTATGCTTCTTCCGGGAATTGTCGGTTCGGCATTGCTTGTAAACAGCGCCGGAGCCGCTATATTTTTTACTCTTTTGTTTGTTTTTCTTTTTCTTCGGGGAAATAAGATTTTGTCTATCTTGCTGCTTGTGGCGATGCTTTTTATAGATAACTCTTTTATGGTTTTGTATCTTGGCGTATTTGCATATGCGGTATATGTTAAAGATAGAAGTTTAGCTCTTATTTGCGGTTTTCTTTTTCTTGCCGCACTCCAAATGTATGGATTTCCGATGCACGGAAAACCAAAAGGTTACATTATAGATACGCTTATATCGTACAGCCTTATATTTTCTCCGCTTGTCTTTTTGTATTTTTTCTATACTATCTATCGTATTTTGATGAAGGAAGAGAAAAATATAGTCTGGTTTATATCTTTTATAGCGCTGGTTTTTTCTATACTCATATCGTATAGGCAACGAATTTTGATAGACGATTTCGCTCCTTATGTCGTCATTAGCGTGCCTTTGATGGTGAAAATGTTTATGACTAGTTATCGTATAAGATTACCGGAATTAAGAGTCGGACATAAAGTACTTTTCGTTTTCGTTTTTGCGATGCTTTTTGCAAATTTTACGGCTACTTATCTTTATAAATATTTTTATCTATATATAGATAATCCAAAAAAACATTTTGCATATAAATACAATATAGCGAAAGAACTAGCAACGAAATTAAAATCACTTAAAATTTTTGGCGTTACAACTACAAAGCGGCTCCAAAAGAGATTGGCATTTTACGGCATCGAGAAAAACTCTCGATTTATCTTAAGTCAAAAGCCGCTAAACGCAAATAGCAAGAAAGTTACTATAAGTTACATAAAAAAGCCTATAAAAACCTATTATGTTTCAAAAGTAAACAAGTAGGCAAATATATATTATAAAACCCCTCTTTTTTTAGGGTCATCTCATCTGTGTACTGATAAAATTGAGCAAATTTTTACAAGGAGAGACAATGGCTCAAAGAGCTATACGCGAATATGACGGAAAAGCACTCTTTTCCAAGCACTGGAATGAATACTTTGACGGATTTCAATATCCGTTTAAATCTGTACTTGTTACTAGCGGTGACGAATTAAGAGCCAAAGCCAAAGAACATGGCTTTGAGTGGTTAAATCAGGAACCTTTAGTAGCGAAGCCCGATATGCTTTTCGGTAAAAGGGGTAAAAACGACTTGGTACTTTTTAAAGTAAATAAACCTGGTGATGTTACGCTTGAAGACGCCGCCAAATGGATAGATGAAAAACAGTCCCATGAAGTTACGCTTTTAAGCGGGGAAAAGGGGTACCTGACTCATTTTATCATCGAGCCGTTCACTCCTCATACTCAAGAACAGGAGTATTATATCTCGGCTACGACGGTGGGCGAAGACGATGTGCTTTATATGTCGGCCGAGGGAGGTATGGAAGTCGAAGAGGGTTGGGATGAGAAAGTAAATGAAGTGCATATTCCCATTACGATGAGCGATATAGATATGGAAAAATCGATTCGATCTCAAGTCCCCGCGGATATACCGGCTGAAAACAGAGAGGCTTTTACCTCTTTTGCGATTCAGTTTTTTAAATTTTATAGAGATATGAATTTTGCCTATCTTGAGATAAATCCGATAGTCCTTATAGGAAACGAAGCCCATATTCTCGATCTTGTCGCGAGACTTGACGATACGGCCGGTTTTATGATGAGAGATAAATGGGGAGATATAGAGTTCCCGACGGCTTTTGGGATGGAAGATCAATCTCCCGAAGAAAAAGCGGTTGCCGAGGCGGATAGTAAGTCCGGAGCATCTTTGAAACTTACTATCTTAAATCCGCAAGGACGAATCTGGACGATGGTCGCCGGAGGCGGCGCATCCGTCGTTTATGCCGACACTATCGCTGATATGGCCGGAGTTGAAGATCTTGCAAATTATGGAGAGTATAGCGGCGGTCCCACTACCGGGGAGACTCAGTTTTATGCCGAGACTATTTTCGATCTGATGACAAGATATCCCGACTCCAGAGGAAAAGTTTTGATTATCGGCGGCGCGATCGCAAACTTTACGGATGTTGCAAAAACTTTTACCGGTATTATAAACGCTATGGAAAAATGGGCTGATAAGTTAAAAGAGCATAATACGAAAATCTATGTCAGAAGAGGCGGACCAAACTATGAAAAAGGTCTTAAGGATATTAAGGATGCGGCTGATAGGTTGGGGTTATATAGCGAAGTTTACGGACCCACGACTCATGTTACCGACATTGTGAGAATGGCATTAGAAGGAGATAAATAATGCAAAAACTATTTACAAAAGATACTCAGGCAATTTTTTGGAATAACAACAAAAGCGCAATCCAGAGAATGTTGGATTATGATTATGTTATCGGCAGAGAGACTCCTTCTGTTGCCGCTATCGTAGCGCCGACGAGTGGAAATAAGTTTGAAAAGTTTTTTTGGGGAACTGATGAGATCATGGTTCCTCTCTTTAAAACAACCGATGATGCGGCAAAAGCTCATCCAAATGCGGATGTTCTTTTAAATTTTGCGTCATTTAGAACGGCTTATGATGTTACTATGGAAGCTATATCCATAGAGGGACAATTTAGAGTCATTATGGTTACGGCGGAAGGTATCCCCGAGAGACTTGCTAGAGTTATGAATCAAGCTGCAAGAGACGCCGGTGTTACCGTTATAGGACCCGCTACCGTCGGCGCAATCGCTCCGGGAGCTTTTAAGATAGCAAACATCGGAGGTACTATTGAAAATATTATCAACTCAAAACTCCATCGAGCGGGAAGCGCCGGTCTTGTAACGAGATCGGGAGGCCTTTTTAACGAACTTTGCAATATCATCTCAATCAATGCCGACGGTATTGCCGAAGGCGTAGCGATAGGCGGCGATAGATTTGTCGGATCGGTTTTTATAGACAACATGCTTCGTATGGAAAAGAATCCCGATGTGAAATATATGATTTTACTCGGTGAAGTCGGGGGTACGGAAGAGTATAAAATCATAGAAGCCGTAAAAGAGGGTAAGATTACCAAACCCGTTATCGCATGGTGTATAGGTACGATCGCAAAACATTTTAGCTCCGGCGTACAGTTCGGTCACGCCGGTGCGAGCGCAAACGCGGATGCCGAAACGGCGGCTGCGAAAAACAAAGCGATGGCGGAAGCGGGTATTCATGTACCAAAAAGCTTCAACGACCTGCCGCGGGTGATTAACGAAGTCTATACCAAACTCTATAATGAAGGTACGATTCTTGAGATTCAAGAACCAAAGATCAGAGAGATTCCGAAAATCAGAAAAGCGAAAAACTTTATATGTACGATTTCCGATGACAGAGGAGAGGAGGCTACATACGCGGGCTTTCCTATCAGCTCAGTCGCAACGCCGGATACCGGTAAGGGAATCGGAGATGTAGTTTCGCTTTTATGGTTTAAAAAAGTCTATCCAAAATGGGCTACGGAGTTTATTGAAACCGTTATGAAAACCGTTGCGGATCACGGTCCGGCGGTTTCCGGAGCGCACAACGCTAAAGTAACCGCAAGAGCCGGCAAATCCGTAGTCGAATCGTTAGTTACGGGTCTTTTAACTATCGGTCCAAGATTTGGCGGTGCGATTGACGGTGCGGCAAAATATTTTAAATATGCCAACGATAATAATATGACGCCGGCGGAATTTTTGAGCTATATGAAAAAAGAGGGTATCCCGATTCCGGGTATCGGACATAGGATTAAATCACTAAGAAATCCGGATCTTAGGGTCGAAGGACTCAAAAAATTTGCAAATGAACATTTCCCTTCAACTTCGCTTTTAGATTATGCTTTAACGGTTGAGCAGCTGACGACATCCAAAAAAGATAATCTAATTTTAAATGTTGACGGTACTATCGGTATTTTGATGGTCGATATGTGGAGGGCTCTTGGATATAGCGAGAATGAAATCGATGATTTTATCGAGTCGGGAACGCTTAACGCTTTCTTTATAGTAGGAAGATCGATAGGTTTTATAGGTCATATTTTAGATGAAAAACGACTTGCTATGCCTATGTATAGACATCCGATGGATGATATCCTTTATGATGTTCAAAAGGCTGAAGAAATTTAATCCTTTTTATATTTTGTCGAAATAGTAGAGTAACTACTATTTTGGCAAGGACTTTTTTTGAAAAAAGCTTTTACACTCATTGAAATTGTTTTAACTGTTACGATAATAGGTATCATCTCTTCTTTTTTGATCCCAAAATTTACGGACGATTCTCTTAAAAAAGCCGCGCTTCAAGTTATATATCATCTTCGTTATACTCAACATTTGGCTTTGATTGAAAACCGGTTCAATACGGATGATAAATATTGGTTTAAAACAAGATGGCAGTTATACTTTTCATATTGTAGAGGAAACAGCGATCAATGCGGTTATACGATTTTTAGCGATAAACTAAATGATCATCGCGGAAATCCGGATCCATCGGAAATCGCCGTGAATCCTTTAAACCGCAACCAATATCTTACAGGCGGAGCCGCCGGAAACGAACTGATTCATTTTGAAGATAAAGAAGCGACAAAAAGCATGAATTTGGGTCAAACTTACGGTATCAAAAAGGTATCGGCAAAAAATTGCGCTAGAGCGAAACGAGTGGCGTTTGATTATATCGGAAGACCGATTGTGGGAAACATGAGAACGATGAAAAGCGTATATCAAAAAAATCGGTTGCTCGCAAAAAAGTGTTTGATAACTTTATATAAAAACGAAAATGAACAAATTACAATCGTTGTAGAACCGGAGACGGGATACGCTCATCTTTTATAGTTAAGAAAATGTAAAATCGGACGATTTACAATATAGAGTATTTCCAAATAAATTAAAAGGCGACGATTGAAAAAGGCATTTACACTTTTGGAACTTGTTCTTGTTGTTGTTATAGTAGGCATAATTTCAGCCGTCATGGTTCCAAGACTAAATGATACGCATATCGACAAAGCCGCTCAGCAGGTATTGCAACATATAAGATATACGCAGCATCTTGCAATGATGGATAATAAATTTGATCCAAATGATTCAAATTGGTTTAAAAAAAGATGGCAGATTAAATTTCAAAAAGACGCTCATAAGCAAAAACTATATTATTCTATATATTCGGATTCGAATGCGGACGGAAATATTGATTTAAATGAAACGGCTATAAATCCGTTAAATCATACTCAACATCTTACAGGAGATGAGAGTAACGGTTCAAAAGTTATGACACAAACTATGAACTTGACCGATGATTATAAAATCGACAATATTTCGATGTTCGGCTGCGCTCAGGAAGCCGGAGCTTACGGATATAATGTAATAGCCTTTGATTATCTGGGAAGACCCATCATGAAAGATATAAATGAACTAACTAGCTCATATTCCTCTAGTGAAAATAGACTTGTTCAAGATCCTTGCACACTGTCGTTTACAAATAAAACCGGAGAAATCATTACAATTTCCATAGAACCCGAAACGGGATACGCATACATTTCTCAAAGACAAAGACTTAATCAAAACGAATATTAATAGACTACCGCCAGAGATTAAGGCAATTTCTTTTATATTTAAGCCGATCCTAAGCGTTAGTTGTATATAATTCTGCTCCCAACGAAGAAGGGGATGTCTAAAAGCTCGAAGAGAGCGTAGTTTTAGACGAGTTATTTAAA
>JALWKJ010000051.1 GCA_027081495.1 Campylobacterales bacterium
GTCGATTATGTTTGATTTTAAAGAGCTTTTACCGAAAATTAAAGATATCCTTTCACAAGAGGTTGGGAATAAAAAGGTATTTGACAAAGATGTAGCCGATGCGCTCGGCATAAATCAACTAACATTCGCGACAATGAAAAACAGGGGGAAGATTCCCTACGAAGAGGTTTTAAATTTTTGCGCCAAACGAAAAATATCCATCAACTGGCTTTTTTACAATCAAGCTACAAGAAGTTTGGAAGAGCAGACGCAAAAGTATGCGAATGTTCGATATTTCGGAGATATTTACGCTTCGGCGGGAGGAGGGGCTTTTAACTATGAAGAAAACGGCGATACGATCGCTCTTGATTATCACATGGTGCAAAGAATAGGAGGAGAGAGGGAGATTAAAAATATCGACTCTATAAATGTACTCGGAGATTCGATGGAACCTACCTTCAAAGACGGCGATATCATATTTATAAACCGCACCCAAGACGATATCAGAAAAGGCGGAGTTTTTGTCGTATCTACCCCCGTCGGATTGTTTGTCAAAAGGCTATCTTTAAAAAGCGACGGTATGTTGGATCTGATTTCGGACAATCCTCAGTACGCCATAGAATCGGTGCCTATGGAAAATGTAGAAATAGTGGGTAAAGTAGTGGGAAGTATGAGCGGTTTTTAATCAAAAAAGAGGAGTATTCTCCTCTTTAAGCCGTGATTTCTATCTTTTCTATCTTGTCATTTGCTTTTATGCTCTCAAGAACCGCCATGCTCTCTTTGTCGTTTGGGTCTATGCCGCCAAAAACGGTATGGACTCCGTCAAGATGCGGGCAGGGTACGAAACAGATAAAAAATTGGCTTCCTCCGGTATTTGGACCGGCATGAGCCATGGAAAGAGTTCCTTTTTCATGCTTATGGACATTTGTAGATGTTTCGCACTTTATAGCCCAACCCGGACCTCCCGTGCCGCTGCCGTGCGGACATCCGCCTTGCGCCATAAAACCGGGAATAACTCTGTGAAAATTAAGATCGTCGTAAAATCCCTCTTTTGCCAGATGGGCAAAATTCGCGACGGTATTTGGAGCTTCGTCTTTGTAGAGTTTTAATCTCATTTTTCCTTTATTTGTCGTAATAATCGCATAGTTTATATCTTTTAACGCCTCTTTAGAGGTATCATACTCTTTTAATGCCATTTTTTTCCTTTTTTGTCATATCTAAATAGTTGAGCCCTCTGAAAATATAATTCTCTCAAACGGCTTCACGATTGTACTAAAAGTGCCTTTAAAGCAGCTCTATAGTAAAATAAAAGAGTTCAAAAACTAGGAGTCGAGTTTGTGATTTTGATAAAAGATGTCACGATAGCGGGCGAAAACGAGATAAAATCCATTCTTCTTCATGATGGAAAAATAGAAAAAATCGCAAAATATATAGACCCCAAAGAGTCTGAAAAAGTGATTGAGGGTGCCGGTTTATTGGCTCTTCCGAAAATCATAGATTTAAATGTTCGAATAGAAGACGATTTGTTAAACATAAAAAATCTTCAAAAATTAAAAACAAGCACGCAAAAAGCGGGGATCGGCAAATTCGTACTCTCTCCCAGATTTTCGCCGCTTATGGAAAATCAAACATTTTTGGCTCTTCTTTCGAGAAATTTGGAGAATTCGTTTGAAAATATCCATCTGGCCGTAAAAGCCGTTAAAGATAAAGAGCTTACGAAATTAAACAATATCTCTACGCTTTTAAAAAGCGGTATAGGTGTAGTTCAGGAAAATTCCGACATAAACGGAAATCTTTTAAGACGAATTTATGAATACAGCAAAATGCATAAAAACCTCTTTTTTGTCTTTTGTGAAAACAAGATATTAAACGATAGCGGCGTCATGAACGAGGGCGAAGTATCTTTTAAGTTAGGACTTCCGGGAATCTCGAAAATCGGAGAGATAAGCGAAGTCGCTAAAGTGGTTCAGATGAGCATACATTATGAAGTGCCCACCCTTTTTCAGGCGCTCTCGACAAAAAAAGCGATAGAACTCGTAAACGAGGGCAAGAAAAGTTTCAAAGATCTCTATACGGAAGTTTCCATTCATCATCTATGTTTGGATGAAAACTCTTGTGAAGATTTCAACACTTACGCCAAACTCAACCCTCCTCTTAGAACTCCTTTGGACAAACAGGAGCTTTTAGAGTCGTTAAAAGAGGGCAAGATCGATGTTTTGACGGCGCTTCACTCTCCAAAATCGATCGTTTATAAAGATGTCGCTTTTTTTGAAGCGAAATACGGCATAGACATCATAGAAGATTATCTCAGCCTTTGTTATACCTATCTCGTAAAAAGCGGTCATATAAGCTGGAAGAGATTGATCGAGCTAATAAGTAAAAATACGGCGAAAATTTTAAAAGAGAAAAACCAAGGAGAGATAAAAGAGGGCTTTTGCGATAAAATCCTGCTTTTTGATCCAAAGCATAGTTTTGAAGTTACAAAAAAGAGTTCGCCGTATTTCGGTAAAACGCTATATGGTAAAATTATTCACATAGATATTTAAAAATATCGATTATTGACGATTTTATTCAAATATTTGCGATATTAAGTTATCATGTAATTATACGATTTTAAATACCAAGGGGTTGAGCATGTTTGATAGCGATAAAATATTTCCGCCGAATCCTGAGTTCGCGAAAAATGCCAGAATCAAAAGTATGGACGAGTATTACGCGCTTATGGATGAAGCGAAAAACGACTATGAAGGTTTTTGGAAAAAATACGCCGATGAAAAGATAGAGTGGATAGAGCCGTATGAAAAGGTTCTTGACGAAACAAACGCGCCTTTTTACAAATGGTTTACAAACGGCAAACTAAATGTAACTATCCAATGTATAGACAGACACTTAAAAGATAAAGCCGACAAAACGGCTATCATATTTGAAGGCGACAGAGGAGATGTTCAAAAGATAACATACGAGACTCTCGCAAAAGAGGTAAATAGATTTGCGAATCTTCTTAAAAATAGATTCGATATAAAAAAAGGCGATAGAGTCGTTCTTTATATGCCTATGATACCCCAGGCGGTATATGCTATGCTCGCGTGCGCTAGAATAGGAGCCATTCACTCCATAGTTTTTGGAGGATTTAGCGCGGAAGCTCTAAGAGACAGAATCAAAGACGCAAAAGCCAAACTCGTCATAACCGCCGACGGAGCGTATAGAAAATCAAAACCTTACCTTTTAAAACCCGTAGTCGATGACGCTTTAAAAGATGGGATACAAAGCGTCGAAGCCGTTTTGGTAGTAAAAAGAAACAATGAAAAGATCGACTGGATAGAGGGCAGAGATCATGATTACGACGAACTTATAAAAGAGAGCTCAAGCGAGTGCGAACCGGAGATTATGGATAGCGAAGATCCTCTCTTTTTACTATATACATCCGGAAGCACGGGAAAACCAAAAGGCGTTCAACACTCCCAAGCGGGTTATATTTTGTGGGCGCAAATGACGATGGAGTGGGTATTTGACATAAAAGAGGGCGATGTTTACTGGTGTACGGCGGATATCGGCTGGATTACGGGTCATACATATATAGTTTACGGACCTCTCGCCGCCGGTACGACAACGGTTCTTTTTGAAGGAGTTCCGACATATCCCGATGCCGGAAGAGCCTGGAAAATGGTGCAAGAGCATAAAATTACGCAATTTTACACGGCTCCCACCGCCATAAGGGTGCTTCATAAAATGGGCGAAGACGAACCTAAAAAATATGATCTAAGCTCTTTAAAAGTACTAGGAACGGTCGGCGAACCGATCGATCCGCCCGCTTGGATGTGGTATCATGAGGAAGTAGGAGGCGGAAGATGCGCCGTAGTTGACACTTGGTGGCAAACAGAAACCGGCGGACATATGATCTCTCCGCTTCCCGGCGCCACTCCTATAAAACCCTCATGCGCTACTTTCGCGCTTCCGGGTATCATGGCCGAAGTGATAGACAAAGACGGTAATCCAAAAGAGATTGGAGAAACCGGACTCTTGTGTATAACAAAACCATGGCCTAGTATGATTCGAACCATTTGGGGAGATCATGAGAGATTTAAAAAAGCTTACTTTAGCGATGCCGTAAAAGATGGCAAAGCGGTCTATTTTTCCGGCGACGGAGCGATGGTCGATAAAGACGGATATATCACTATAACGGGCAGGGTTGACGATGTCATAAATGTATCTGGACACAGGCTTGGAACCGCCGAGATCGAAGCCGCCGTCGCGGAAGACGACAAAGTCGCGGAAGTTGCCGTCGTAGGAAGACCCCATCCAATAAAAGGAGAGTCGATTTTCGTCTTTTTGGTGCTAAAAGAGGGAGCGGTAACCGAAGATATAAAATCTCATATCAACTCCCTTTTGTCAAAAGAGATAGGAAATATCGCAAAAGCGGACGATATCGTAGCGGTGCCGGGACTTCCGAAAACTAGATCCGGAAAGATCATGAGACGAATTCTTCGCTCTATAGCAAAAGGCGAGGAGATAAAGCAGGATATCTCAACGCTTGAAGATCCAAGCATTGTCGCTAACATACAAGAAGCCGTAAAGCAAGCCGTATAAACTCTGTTTCGCTCCAAAAAACCTACTTTGGAGCGAAAAGTGATACTATTTGTAATATTTATAAAAAATCTATAATTTTACTCTTTTTTTCTCATATTTATACTATTTCATGTTTGGACTCTTTTTTATAAACATTTGCTAAACGGGCGTTTACAAACTTCATTTGGAGCAAAATCGATTGCAAAAAATATTTTAGATTATTCGATCTACAATTGTAGATATAAACTAGGAAGTAGTAAAAGATGATAAAAAAACTCGAGAAGATCGCAAAATCTATGAAGATGCTCTATGTTGACGACAATAAAGAGCTTTGTAAAACCAATCTTGCATTTTTTAAAGATATATTTGAAGAAGCCGATTACGCGCTTGACGGCAGAGAGGGGCTTAAACTCTATGAAAGAAAAAAATACGATCTTGTCATAACCGATATAAATATGCCGAGATTAAACGGTTTTACGCTTATAAAAAATATAAGAAAATTAAATCCAGATCAAATTATCATAGTCGTTTCGGCTTACAGCGAAATAGCGTATCTGAGTAAAATCAACAATTGCAAAATCGACTACTTTTTGGTAAAACCGGTAGATACGAAAGAGTTGATAGATAAGATCTACGAATGTATAACGGAGGAACTCGTAAGGGAGTGACCGAAGCCACCCCTTAAAAATAGATTATTTTGTGATTCCTAGAGATTTCAATACTTGGTAAGTGATGCCGCCTACGGGAAGATTGTTCGCTCTTTGATACTCTTTAACCGCGGCTCTTGTCATGCTTCCGACGATTCCGTCGATAGGTCCTTTGTATAGACCTTTTGCTTTAAGCGCTTTTTGAAGCTCGATTATGGTAGCGGAAGTTATACTGGATTTACATACGACTCTTTTCCATACGACTTTGCTTGGAGATACCATCTCTCTTTTCGTGACTTCTCTGTATTGTGCCGGAATTTGTACTCTTTTAACTTCGGCCGGTTTTACGACAGTCGTAACCTTGATAGTCGTGTATTGCGCCGGAATTTGCGTAACTTTTGTGCTTGCCGGCGTATTGACAACGGTTTTAGTGATAGTTTTGTAAGCCGCGGGGCGGGCGAGTTTACAAATTTGATGACCCGTATATTTGTAACCTGCGGGTTTGGTCGAACCGACTTTGCTCCATGTAAATACCGGATCGGATACTTTAACGGTTCTGGTATAAGTAGCCGTTTGCTCAGGTATAGTAACTTTTTCCACTTTTGCGGGAGAGACCAGCTTTCTTACTTTGATAGTTTTATAAACGGCCGGCACCGTAACTACTTTTGTAGAAGGAGGAGTTTTTACGACTCTTTTTGTTACGGTTTTATATCTTGCGGGTGTTGTTACAAGACACATTACGCCGCAATCGTCCGTTCCGTTGCATTGAGACTTTTTCCACATGGTTTTTTCAGGCTCGACAAGAACCCTCTCCGTTACGGTCTCATAAGTCGCCGGAACTTTCACCAATCTTTCGTACGCCTCTTTTACGAGTACTTTCTCTTCGACATACTCGTATTTTGCGGGAATGATTCTTAGTTTTTCCGACGCCTCTTTTCTTACATAACTCTCAGTCGCCGTGTTGTATTTGGCAGGTTGAAAATACTCTCTTACACACTCTCCGACACCTAGCGAATCGACCGGAGCTCCACCGGCTTTTGCGGCGGCTAAAATTTCCGCGCTTACGGGAACGGAACTCTTAAGACCCGTTCTCCAGAAAACCTCTTCGTCTCTAACCTGTACTTTTTCCGTGATATTTTTAAAAGTCGCCGGTATGACGCTGATCTTTTCGGAAGCTTCTTTAGTCATTACTTTTTGAGAAGTGCTGCCAAATTGTGCGGGTACAATTTCAAGTCTTTCAGATACCTCTTTTACCAGAACTTTTTCCGTGCTAGTGGCGAATTTCGCGGGAATAAGAGCTTTCGCGTAACATTCTCCGGGCTGAGCGTTGGGTATGACGCTTGATTCTACCGCATCGGCGGTCAATGAGCTGGATGCAGCGACCAACGATACCGCTACGACGGTAGATAACTTGTAAACTTTCATTTTTTCTCCTTTAGGATTAGTTAATACGATGACGATTATACAGATTAAAAAATCTAATAAC
>JALWKJ010000052.1 GCA_027081495.1 Campylobacterales bacterium
AGTCTAAGCCACTCTTTGTGCCGAATCAGCGGAAAACCGCTATAGATATCCTTTTTTTTCACCGATTTCGTTACGCCGCCTCTTGCCGCGATCGTAACGAAATCGCCGATCTCAAGATGTCCCGCCGTTGCGCTTTGTCCGCCCATGACGACATTTCTACCCATTTTTGTCGATCCCGACACTCCCACCTGCGAGACTAAAATCGTATTTTCTCCTATTTCGCAGTTATGTCCTATTTGAACAAGATTGTCGATTTTCGTGCCTTTTCTTATGATAGTCGAACCGAAAACCGCGCGATCTATCGTAGAGTTCGCGCCTATTTCCACACGATCTTCTATGATTACATCGCCGTTATGATATATTTTTATATGTTCGCCGCTTTTGGTATGCGCATATCCGAAACCGTCGCATCCGATGACGCTTCCGGCGTGTATTATCACATTTTTACCGATTTTTACATCATTGTAAATCGTAACATTCGGATATATAACGCTTCCTTCTCCTATCGTAACATTTTCGCCTATAACGGCTCCGCTTAGTATCGTAACATTATCCTCTATAACGGCTCCGTTTGCGATATGCGCGGATTTTAAAACATTTGCTTTTTTTGATATTTTAGGCTCTTTGTTTTCTCTAAAAAGCTCTTTTTTAAAATAAAAACTGGCTTTTGCCATCATAAGATAAGGCTCGTCGGTTATAAGAGCTATGGAGCTTTTCGGTAGATTTTTTAGATATTTCTCTTGAATAAAAACGGCTCTTGCGTGTGTTTTTGAGAGTTCGTTTATATATTTTGGATTATCAAAAAACGAAATTTGCTTCGAATTTGCCTCTTTTAAAGTATTTATCGACTCGATTTCAAAATCTTGGGCTTTAAAATCCAAACCCAGATTTTTTGCAAGCTGGCTTAAAAGCATCACTTTTCCATAGAAACCGAACCGCCTCTAACGATCTCGGTAGGGTTGAATTTTTTTATAATTTTTAAAAAGTTTCCGATTCTATCGGCATCGTCAACCGCCATCAATATAAGAGAGTTTTGCGTAGCGTTTGCCACTATACCGTTATAACCGTTTAAAATGGCGTCAAGTCCGCTTAAATTGCTCTCAAGCGGAATCTTCACGAGAGCCATCTCTTTTTCAACCACCTCTTGAGTCTCGATAACTTTATAGGTCGGTATAAGTTTATGAAGCTGTTTGGTTATCTGCTCAAGCACCCTTTCGCTTCCTTTTGTCACGATAGTAAATCTGGAAAAATCGCTTTCCGGAATCGGAGCGACCGTGAGCGATTCTATGTTATATCCCCGCCCGGCAAAAAGTCCCGCGATCCTCGACAATACGCCGTCCTCGTTTATAACTATTACAGAGATTACCTTTCTTATCTCTTTCATGACTCTTCCTTGTACTCTAACATCATATTATATAGCGTACCGCCGGCTGGAACCATCGGCAATACATTTTCAAAGCGATCGACTTTTACATCCATCAAAACCGGAACCTTTTGCTTTAAAGCGTCATTAAGAGCCTTGTCAAACTCCTCTTTCGTCTCTACTGCATAACCTTTTGCGCCGAAACTCTCCGCCAATTTGATAAAATCCGGCTGCATACTAAGATCGGTTTGGGCGTATCTTTTGTCGTAAAAGAAAGTTTGCCATTGGCGAACCATTCCTAAAAAGTTATTGTTTAAAATAATGTTTATTACCGGTAATTTTTGCTCTACAGCAGTCATAAGCTCTTGGATATTCATCAAAATAGAACCGTCTCCGCTAAAGTTTACGGAAACGGCGGAATCTTTTATAAATTCCGCCACCCCGACCGCCGCCGGAAATCCATAACCCATAGTTCCAAGCCCTCCGCTTGTTATAAACTGCCTTGGAAACGAAAAAGGGTAAAACTGAGCCGTCCACATTTGGTGCTGACCGACATCGGTCGAGATGAAAGCTTTATCTCCCAAAACTTCGCCGACTCTCTCAATTACCCACTGCGGCTTTATGGATTTTGATTTTTTATCGTAGCTAAGAGGATGAATTTCGTCGTATCTCGCCAAAAGCCCTCTCCAGTTTTCATATTTGTCTTTGTCGATTTTCTCTTTTGCCAAATCGAGCATAGATTGGAGCACATTTTTTAAATCTCCGACTATCGGATACTCTACTTGGACGATCTTACCGATGCTGCTTGGATCTATATCTACATGAATAATTTTCGCGTGTTTTGCGAATTCATCCAGCCTTCCGGTTACCCTGTCGTCAAATCGAGGTCCCAAAGCGATCATGAGATCGGCTTCGCTCATCGCCATATTCGACGCATAGTTTCCATGCATTCCGACCATTCCAAGAAGCAAGGGATCGTCAAATCTTAAAGCGCCTCTAGCCATAAGCGTCTCTACCGCCGGAATTCCGGTTATTTTGGCAAACTCTCTGACAAGTTTTGTCGCGCCTGAGCTTATGATTCCGCCTCCAAGATATAAAATCGGCTTTTTGCTTTGAAAAATCGCCTCTATAGCTTTATGAATTTGTCTGGCGTTGCCTTTATAATGAGGTTTATAAGTTTTTAAAGAGATTTGAGAGGGATACTCAAACACTCCCTCTTTTGCCGTTATATCTTTGGGTATATCCACATGAACCGGTCCGGGTCTTCCGCTTTTTGCGAGATAAAACGCCTCTTTTAAGATACTAGGCAAATCTTTTATATCTTTTACGAGATAGTTGTGTTTCGTACAAGGTCTGCTGATCCCGACCGCGTCGATCTCTTGAAAAGCGTCGGTTCCTATCATGGTTATCGGAACTTGACCGCTTATGACGACCATAGGGATAGAGTCGGTATATGCGGTCGCCAAGCCCGTAACGGCGTTTGTAAAACCGGGACCGCTCGTTACGATGGCGACTCCTACTTCGCCGCTGGCTCTCGCATATCCGTCTGCGGCATGAACGGCCGCTTGTTCGTGTCTTGTCAGTATATGTTTAAAATTTCTATCTTTATATATTTCATCATAGACATTCATGATCGCACCGCCGGGATATCCAAAAGCTACTTTGACACCCTCTTTGTGCATAGCTTCGATCACCATCTGTGAACCTGTCATTTTCATCTGTTTTTCCTAGTATATTCGAAATTACAGGGCAATTATAACCAAAAAAAATAAAGCGACGCTATCTGTTTGGATACAACCTGTATTTAAGTGCCTTTTTGCTAAAATCCCCCTCATTAAAAGCGTGGAGCCTGCCGTATGTTGGGAGAAATTTTTTATATACAAAGACCGTTTTTCACAAAAAGATCGTTTATAAATTTCTTCTCTCCCGAATACATCCTCGGAGGATTTATATGCGCGCTCTTGCTTTCACTTTTTATATATCTCGATTATTTTGGAATCAAAAACGACTTTCTTGTAAAACCGGTCACTTCTATAAGCGCGATTTTGGGTTTTTATATGCTTTTAGTCTCAAGAGGTCAAACTCTTTTTTGGAGCGGTTTTTTTATAGGGATATTTTGGTTTTACTGGATCGGTTTTTCTTTTAGGTATTACGGCGTTAGAGAGTTTATTCCCTTTATGATTTTGTTTACGGCCGTGGGTTACGGGCTCTTTTTCTGGTTGATAGGGCTATTTTCACATCCTCTGACGAGGGCGGTTTTATTTTTATTTTTTAGCTATTTTCACCCTATGTCGTTTAATTGGTTTATTCCGGAATTGACGCTAATTCACTCGTACTTTGGCGTTACGAAGTGGCAGTTTGGACTATTTTTATTTTCTTTGTCCGTTTTTGCGTATCTAAAAAAATGGTATAAGATTATCGCTATAATTTTACTTCTACTTAGCGTCGAGTATCCGCCGCATAAAAAGTTGCCTCTTGCGAATGCTAAGGTGATGCTCGCGGATTCGAAACTCGATCAATCCCTTAAATGGAAAGAGGAGTATAAAGAGCAAAGTATAGAAAACAATATAGCCGTGATTCTCGAAGCGATAAACGAAAAATACGATATGGTAGTTTTAAATGAAAGCGCGTTCGCCCTTTTTTTAAATACCGATATAAAACTGATGCAAAAACTCCAAGAGCTTTCAAAAGAGATAATCATAGTCACGGGAGGACTTTATAGCGACGGGAAAAACTCGTACAACTCCACTTACTATTTCGACAATGAAAAGATATATATCGCAAACAAAGTTATACTCGTTCCCTTTGGAGAAGAGATTCCTCTTCCGAAGTTTTTGGCAAAATGGATAAACGATACTTTTTACGACGGCGCCGAAGATTATAAAACGGCAAAAAAACCGACAGACATAAAATTAAGCGTAGGAACATTTAGAAACGCTATCTGCTACGAAGCAACAAGAGACGAACTCTTTTGGGGAAATCCAAAATACATGATAGCCATAAGCAACAACGCTTGGTTTACTCCTTCAATCGAACCTACTCTTCAAAAAATATTGATGGAGTATTTCTCAAGAAAATATAAAACCGTGATTTACCATAGCGCGAACATGGGGATATCCACGATCATTCACTGATTTTTATTTTTTACGACATTGCTCATGTCCCAGTTTTTGTTCGGATCAAAAGCGTTTAAAACCGTATGCACTTTCGTCCAGTATAAAGTCGCATCGCCTGAGATCGTCGTATAGTTCTCTGTAGCTTGTCCCAAACCTATAAGCCCTTCAGATCCGTTTTCTCCCGAGTTGTCAACCAATCCCGTCGCGAGTATGAAATCTCTGTGTCCGTAATTTGATCCTTTATCTTCATAAAGCCAGGCATATACGGATTTTACCGTCGGCGCATATACGATAGGATAATCATCCGACGATCCGACGGCTTGATAAGCTAAATTTTCGGCAAATTTGAAAAAATCGGCATTTTTATTTACCGCTACGCCCGCATCTTGTTCAAGTCTCTCCCACGGCGTGCGCCCGTCGGCTTCGTGAGGGTTTTTTTCAAATTCGCTTTCATGCGTCGCGATAAATTGCGCATATGAAACACTAACTTGATTTACGACTTCGGGCTCTATGCCCTCAAACGCTCTAATTCCCCTCGCGCATCTTTCGCTGTTGATAAGATATAGAGCTTTTTTGGATTCGCTCATCTGATCCCAAGTCGATTGATCGGGCATTTTTAAAGGTTTTGAGATGGTAGAATCCTGACTTCTTGCGTAATTGAAAGCCGCGGCTATATCTTTTACGCCAAGAGATGAATTTTTTGACGCGAAAAAGGATATGTCGTCATGATTTTGCTGAACGAATATATCAGTAAAATCGTTCTCGCTTTGCAATGAAGAGGAACACTCGTTCGCATTAGTCTCTATCGCCGTAACTATCACTTCATCGCTCGCGCTAATACCGTCGTCGTCCGTAACGATCAATTTTATGATGTGCTCTCCGACACTTAAAGGCGTATATTCCAAAACCGCGTCTGTCGAGAGCGTTTTACCGTTTTGCGTCCATTTATAAGATACGATCGTACCGTCGCTGTCGGTCGCGTTTGCATCCAAAGATACGCTTTTGCCGACTTTTGTGACGACATCTTTTCCGGCGGATACGATCGGCGGCTTGTTTTGGATATCGCTTATGTCGGTTACGGTGACGATCACTTCATCGCTGCTTTTTCCCCATCTGTTGTCCGTAACCGTTAATTTTAATATATGTTCTCCGATAATTGAAGATAAATAGTCAAACGACAATGACGAACTTAAAACTTTTTCTCCTTCCGTCCACTTATATGATACGATCATACCGTCGCTGTCGGATGCGGTTGATGTCAATGTCACGGGAGTGTCGATCGAAGTCGTTTTGTCTTCCCCCGCATCGACTATCGGTTTTTCGTTAGGTTTAAGCTTTTGCATGACAAGTAAATTCGCTACGGGCGTATTTGCGCTTTGTTTTCCTTCATTGTCGATGACAACTAGCGAAATGGTATGCATACCGACGCTTAGCTCGTAGCAACCGGGCTTGTTTAAACAAGGCGTTGCCAGATTCTTGTCTTTTTGCATAATTTCTTGATTGTTGTCGTAAAACTTGTAACTTACGACTTGACCGTCTAAATCATAACTTCCAAGAGCGTTTATAATATCGCCTTTTTCGATCTGATCAATCGTCGCTTTGCTCTTTTTCAGTTTCAACACGGCTACGGGAGCATCGTTGACCGAGTTTATTTCGATTTTTACGCTTGCGGGAGCGGAAGCACTTTTTCCGCTTACTACTCTAAAAGTAAAATCGTCTTTTCCATGAAAATCATGATTTGGTATGTAGGTGAGATCCGGAGCTTTGCCCGTAAGTATCCCATGCAGAGGCTGAGTTACTACGATATATGTAAGATTTTTTTCATCCGCGCCTTCCGCGGTAAGCGTTATGGTTTTAGATACATCTTCATCCGTCGAAATATTTTGTCCTATAGCTTTTAGCGTCGTATCGTTTGAGATTTGTTCGGTTTGTAATTGCTGCGTTTGCTGGGGTGATTTCGTCTCCAGAGGCTGTGTTTTTGTTTCATTCGAACATCCCGTAAAAAGAAAAATAATCGATATAAAGAAAAAAGATATAATCTTCAACATAATTGAACCTTTTTGATTAAAGTTATATTCATATATTACCTTTATAGACTTAGCTTTACATAATACACAACTTAGTAATATAATCTAATTATATGAGAAATATTTGATTAGTCTCAATGAGAATTAAATTATTTTATTTTTG
>JALWKJ010000053.1 GCA_027081495.1 Campylobacterales bacterium
CAATAAAACTATTTATGTATGATACTTTAATACAAAAATTTTGTCTAAAATTGGGGTATATAAAAATATATTTTAAGAAAGATGTTATAAATACAGAAAAAAGCATAAAAAACTTTATTTATATAAAAATAAAAAGATAATTATTGTTGAATAAAATTGTATATAACGAGGTTATTTGATCGGAATGGCGATGATAAATTGAACGCATTTATGGGTTTTTTGGGTGCCTAATTTACTACTGATATTTTTTACCGTTACAAAACCGTTCATCTGTTTTTCTATAATCTGTTTTGACATATAAAGCCCTATGCCCGTACCGGTTGATTTATGTTTTGTGGTGAAGTAAGGTTCGAATATTCTATCTATGATATGTTCATCTATGCCTCCTCCGTTGTCAACAAAAGAGATCATGACAAATTGTTCGGGTTTTAATTTTTTTTCTACCTTGATGACGATTTTTCTCTCTTTTTGGATATTCTTTTGTTTAAAATTGTCTCTGGAGTTGTTTAAAAGGTTTAATATAACCTGTGAAAATTCGTTTGAATATCCGTAAACCCTCACTTCTTCTTTCGCGATAAGTTTTATATCGATATGTTCGTCTTTGCAAAAAAACTCAACAAGCTCAAGCGTCTCCTCCAATGTTTTGACTACGCCGAAATATTCTCTATCTTTATGAGGACTGAAAAAGTTTTTAAAATCCTCGATGGTGTTTGACATTTGGTTCGCAAGGCGCAATCCTTCGTTTACCTGTTTGTCTATAAACTCTTGCGAGAGGTTGCCGCCCATACTTTTTACTCCAAAACTTTGGATCAAAAGAGTTAGAGCATTTAAAGGCTGTCTCCATTGGTGAGCTATATTGCCGATCATTTCACCCATAGCGGCAAGTCTTGCATGTTGATACATGATTTGATCTTTTTCTCTATTTTTTATAACTTCTTTATTGACCTTATATTCGAGTTGAAGCGCTAGTTCCTGATAATCTTTTGTTTTTTTAGCCACGATGTCCGAGAGTCCGAAAATGAGTTTTTTGACATTCGTATAAATAGAGTAGGCAAGCATCGCAAAAGAGATGAGGATGATCAGCACAAAAAGTAAAGTTGTAAAAAGTGTGGCAAAATAGTGCTCTTGTATGCGTATCTTTGATTTTCGCATATCTTTTAAATGATCGTTTATTATGTTTGTGCTTTTTTGATTATATTTAGAAATAAGCTCGTAAAATTTCGGTAAAATTTCTTTATTGAACCTATTTTTATCGGACTTGTCAAGTAAGAGATTCGTTTCATTAAAAGTATGATTTAAAGATTTGATTATCGATGATAGCTTTAGCGCTTGAGTGTCGTTTTGTTTTAGTTTATTGAAAGACTGGTTTATATGCAGCGCGCTTTCTTGAAGATTTAAAATAGTATGACTTATATCGGTTTTATCCTCGTTAAAAGATTTGAGATGTTTTCGCAAGTTATCGCATCTGTCGTTTAGCGTATAAATATATTCTATATTTTGAATATCGTCGGCATAGAGACGATCAACCTCTTTTTTTATATTATAAAGCCCTAGATAGACAAGCGCCCCGAGAAAGAGCAGGCCTAAGGTGGCAATGATTAACAATAAAAAAGATTTTTTTGTGACGGATATATTGTCCAAAAAACTTTTTTTAAATTTTGCCATGGGCTTTTATTTCCTTGAGCTTGTATAGTCTTTTATTTACCCGCGTAGAGGTAATAATGTTTAAATATCGGAAAATAGATTTTTTCTTTTAATGTAAAATCGCTATGAAATTGTGGAGAAATCGTGAAGTCTAAAAATGTGATGAAATATCACTTAAAAATTAGCCAAAGAGTGCAAATAATCAAATTTTTGTAATAATAAAAATTCGTGAATTTTATTTAGCTGTAAGTAACATCGATAAATTCATCTTTATCGTTATCAGAAGATATATTTGTTTTATGAATCTCTTCATCGATATTTACATAGTAATCGTTGTATTCAAGAAGAGGAGCTTCATCCAGAGAATTAAAAATTTCGGCATATCTGCGAAGTTCCGGTTTGGTATTTATAAAATCCGCGTAACTGCCTATGGAGCCTTCTAAAATTCCTCCGTTATTTTCTATGTTATCGGTATAAATCTGCGCTTTCACATGACCGTCTTTTGTTATCTTAAGACTTTTACAAGCCAATACGCCTTCAACACAGCCGCCTACTATGACATTTTTTGCTTGAACATTCGCTTCTATTTTTGTACCATAGTCTATAAATAGACCGCTGCATATGATATTTCCTTGAAAATTTCCTTTGACGAGCATTTTGTTTGTTTTTATGTTTCCGTTTGTAATGGAGGATTCTAAAAATTCAAGAGCGTTGCAAATAATGTTTCCATTGCACTCACCGCTGCTTATAACTTGATTTGCTTTGATATTTCCGTTTATTTTGGCGTTTTTTCCTATAAAAACGATATTGTTTACTTTTACATCTCCATGAATCTCACCTTCAATGTGAATAGAATCATTTCCTATAATATTGCCGATAATCGTCGAGCCGTGAGTGATGATGCTTGATGAGCCGATAGAGTTTTGATTGTCGGATTTTTTAAATAGTGCCATTATCTTTCTGCCTTGAAAAGTTTATATTCTAACTAACTAACGCTAACGCAAAATCGGCAAAAAAATGATTTTTTTAAATAAAAAATAGTAGCTTTTGGACGATATAGTCCGTAAGAGATTACAATAAACAATCAGAAAGTATTTTTAAATCATGTACAAAAAAATGTTTTATACAAGCTTCTTTATCATCGTGTTTTTCGACTCGCTTTGGGCAAGTGAAGTAAATATAGCCGAAAATTTGCCTTATGTTAAAGTAGATATAGACGGCAAAACGCTAAAAATAGAGCGAATAAAAGATACTAAACATAAGTTGAAAAACAGTTATATAAAAACATCCAGACCTACCCCTCCCTTTTATATACAGCCGTTTAATCCGATCGAAGGCATAAAAACGGTTTCGGAATTGGATGTTTTGAAATTTATTAAAAATAAGCTTTCAAAAAATACCGGACTGCTCGTTGATGCGAGAATGCCCAAATGGTATCAAAACGGTACGATACCGGGAGCCGTGAATATTCCTTTTTCCATATTGCTTTCGGGGCTAAAAAGTCAATATGTAAGACAAGTGCTTACCGTTTTGGGAGCAAGAGAAAAAGATAAGTGGGATTTTACGGATGTTGTAGAGTTGTTGATATTTGATAACGGACCTTGGTGTCAGCAGGGAGTGACCGCAATGAAAGAGTTTATAAAACTCGGATATCCAAAAAATAAAATTTTATATTATCGCGGCGGTATGCAGTATTGGCAGATTCTAGGACTTACGACTCTAAAGCCCGGGATATAAAATGAAAAAACAGCTATCAATGAACAAAAAAATTTTTTATATACTCCTTGTTATGTCAATAGCGACATATGCGAAAGATACCGTTTTGGTAAAAATAACCAAAGAGATACCGTTTATATATGTAAACCATATGGGGCAAAAAATCAAAGTCGCTAGAATCCAAGATACGACAAATATCCTTACCGACGATTATGCAAAAACATCCAGACCATGTCCCCCTTTTTGCATACAGCCGACGATAGTATCAACCGGTGTTAAAAATATTGAAGAGATCGAATTAATCCGTTTTATGAGAGATAAGGTAGGAACGAAAAAGGGTATCGTCGTAGATGCAAGACTAAGACAATGGTATGAGCTTGAGACGATTCCGTCCGCGGTAAATATCCCTTATAGCGTTATGCAGACCGACGATAAAGCGGTGGTGGAAAGACTGTTTAAGCTTTTGGGGATGAAAACGGATAAAAAAGGCAAAAGCGATTTTACGGACGCAAAAGAGCTTGCGATTTTCGGTAACGGCTTATGGAGCGACGAGTCTTCAAAACTTATACGATCGATGTTGAAGTTCGGATATCCGTCCGATAAAATATATTATTATCGAAGCGGATTTCAAGGGTGGAAACTTTTCGGTTTGACAACGGTAGTACAAAAAGAGAATAAAAAACGGTAGGAAAGACAAATGTTTAAAAAAGAACGAGATATTGAACAGGATTTTAAATTATACGATGCGGATAAATGCACTAAAAAAAGCAGACTATTAGACACGATAATTCAGATATTGACAATATTGCTTCTTGCAAGTTTGCTTGGGATCGTTATTTTATACGGCTATAAATATTTAAAACAGGATACGAAAGCCGATACGGTAAAGGCCGATTTAAAAATACAGCCCAAAAAAGCGATTTCGGTTATTTCGGTTTCCAAACCCATAACGACGGAGCAAAATCGGACTCAAAAGGTATATACGCAAAAAGAGATGCAGGCGATTGTCTCATCTTTGTTAAAAGAATTTGAGCAAAAGAGAGCTAAATTGAAAAATGAGATTAAAGAAGAGATAAAAAAAGAGGAAAAAATAAAGCGGGACAATAGTTTAAAAACCGATGAAAAGGTTTTAAACGATGAAAAATTACTTGTAAAATCCCTAGAAAAAGTCGGCGCCGATCAGATTGAAGAGATCAAAAAAGAGATTCCGTCCAATATAGTCAAAACGAAAAGAGCACAAACGATCCCCGCAAATCAAATCGATCAAAGCGGCGATCATTACAATAAAGTAATCGTAAAACCGAGTACAAACACATACGATGATCTTGCAAAGCTTTCAAATCAAATCAGCAGCGTAGTGCAAGATATGAAAAAAGCGAAAGTTAACGGAAACGAATATGAAGAAATCATAAATGAAGAGATAAATACGAGAGTCAACGAAATGCGTATCATCATAGTCCAAGAAGGAGATACTCTCTCAAAAATCGCAAAGCGAGCCTATGGAGATTATAAAGCGTATGATAAAATTCTCGAAGCGAATCCGGAATTGATCGACGACCCCGATCGTATATATGTAGGACAGAGACTTCGTGTTCCTCTTGGTGAATAATCAGGTTTTTTTGTTATAATAATCCGTTTATTTATCTTTCGGGGCGTAGCGCAGCCTGGTCAGCGCACTACCTTGGGGTGGTAGAGGTCGCAGGTTCAAATCCTGTCGCTCCGACCAGTAGAACGAATCATCGGCTTTTTACTGTTTTGTTTTCGGTCTTTTTTTATATATATCCGCTCCATAAGATGTCCACCGAAAATAAGTAAAACCGCTAATCCAAGCAACAAGAAGAGAACCGCTCGGTTATAATACTCTAAATAAAAAAACTTTACATTTTTATAAGTGAACATGATACTCTCCTTCTTTTTCTTAGAGCATACTCAAACTTTTCAGTCCTGTCAATATATCTCTTTAGAACCGAATTGATTCCCCAAATTTAGGTATCCAAGAGTGTTTTATAAAAAATTAATAAATATCTGTTACTATGAATATCAGCTAATAAAAAAATCAGGATATCTTTATGGGCAAACAACGGGCAGAGCAGTTAAAAAACAATAAACTTATGGGAAAAAAAGTTAAGATTATTTATGAACAGATTTGCGAAAAAGATATTGAAGAACTTTTGGAACTGTTTTTAAATCATCATGAAGATAAGAAAAATCCAAAATATAGACTCAGCAGAAAAAAAGTTTTGCAAAGATATATCAGAGAAGAAAAAGCCAGTATGCTAGACTTGAAAAAGCAGTTTACAAATTTGAAGATCGGTAAACTTTACCTGGAAAACGAACCTTTGTTTACGCCCGAACTCTTTTTTCAAAGCGATATTTCGTCATTTACCAAAAGAGCCAAGGAGTATCGAAAATTTTTGCATCGATCCTCCTTGGATGTCGATACCGAATATAAATATTTATATATGTACGATTTTGCAAATAAACAGATTCATTGCACTCTATCTAAAAAATTCAGTTATTATAAAATCGATTATGCTTATGCCCAAAAAATTTTATGTGAAAAAGCCATAGAGGTAAAAGTTTATCCCGAAAATAAAAAAAATGTAGGATTTTATACAGGCTTGGTAAAACGACACGATACGCAGATAATATTTACGCTTTTTAACGAATATGACTATATTACGGCTTTGTTTAATACATCACTTAAAAGCTCTCCTCAAACACCGTTATATAAAGATCATCTTTTCGGCGTCGCCGTCGGTATCAGCGATCATAATCAAAAAATACCGGTGGCGAAGAAGGTCGTAATGACCAAAAAAATTTTAAAAGAGTTGGAGCTTGAACATCTTTATCTTATTTTAAACGAGACTCAGATGATCGAAGCAAAAGAAAATTTATACGCTCTTGAATCCGGCGATAAACCGGATGCTTCATATCTGTCGAAATATCAGCATAAAATAGATGATATTCATACATTTTTTTCTAACATAAAATATTCGCCGAAAATTAAAACATCTATCATGAATCATATGGTTTTTACGGAATTTCATGTATTTAAAAATATGTATAGCAAATTTGCTTCATCACAAGAGTATTTTTTGTATGACAGAAAAAGGATATATCTGGAGTTTTTAAGATATCTTCATATTTATCGCCCTAAAAGCGTTTTTATAGCTTTACCTATCTTTGAAGAGCAAACGAATATCTTTTTAT
>JALWKJ010000054.1 GCA_027081495.1 Campylobacterales bacterium
CATAGAAGCGGCAAAGATAGCGACAAACGCTCCAAGACAAGCTATAAAATAACTGACATTAGGTATAAGCATATAAATATCGTAACATCTCACGACAAGATACACGCCCGCCGTAACCATCGTAGCTGCATGTATAAGCGCCGAAACGGGTGTTGGACCTTCCATAGCGTCGGCAAGCCAAGTATGAAGCGGGAATTGCGCGGATTTACCCATCGCCCCTATAAATAGAAAGATACCTATAAATACGATTGTCGCCGTATCGAGATTTCCTACATTCGCAAAAACTTCATCGTAATTGACCGAACCGATATTCCAGTATATGAGAAATATTCCGATCAACATTCCAAGATCCGCTATTCTGTTCATAATAAAAGCTTCGTTCGCCGCCCAAGAGGCCGATTCTTTGTGGTACCAATGCCCTATAAGAAGCCAAGAACAAAGACCGACTCCTTCCCAGCCGATAAAGAGTCCGACAAAATTGTCGCTCATTACAAGCACCATCATAGAGAAAACAAACGCGCTTAGATAAGAAAAATATCGATTAAATCCCTTGTCATGACTCATGTACCCTATAGAATATACATGAACCAAAGCCGAAACCGTCGTTACCGTAACCATCATGATGACCGAGACTTGATCCGCCACAAAGCCGAAATCAACATTGAAATTTCCGGCGGCAATCCAATCCATCATCTTTACATGAACGATATTGTGCTCATCCACAAAAAACAACAATCGAATCGACGCGATCCATGAGATAAATAAAAGAGTCGAAGTTACGATACCCGTAATAAGTTTTTTAGGTCTGTCTCCAAACAGTGCCGCAAAAAGAGATCCGACAATCGGTGCAAAAAGCGCTATATATAAATATTTTTCCATCTATTATCCTTTCATCTCTTGCATTGACTCAAGATCGATAGTGCCGGTTCTTTTATACCATAACACCAATAGTCCCAAACCTACCGCGACTTCGCTGGCGGCAACGGCTATGATAAAAAACGAAACCATTTGACCCGTAAGATCGCCGTAAAACTTCGAAACGGCCGCAAAACCGATATTTACCGCATTTAGCATGATTTCCGTTGAAAAAAACAGAAGCAGTAAATTTTTTCTTCTTATTACGCCGGCAAGTCCTATGGCAAACAAAATCGCCGAAAGAACCAGATAGTGCGTTAAAGTTATCATTTTGCATCCTTTATGTCAAACTCTTCTTTTTCTATCTCTTGATCAACCGTTGTCGTAAGGCTTACATCCATCTTTTTGCTAACAAGTATGATTCCGGCTATCATCGCGACCAAAAGCATAACGGCGGCAAGTTCAAACTGAACGAGATATTTCGTAAACAAATATATACCTACGGCTTGCGGATTGTTTGCGTCTAAAACTTTATGATCGCTAAGCGGAGCGTCAAGCAACACATGATCGGATATAAAAGGTATTGATACGATCACAATCAACAGTATTGCCGAAACTACCCATAGGGTATTGATGATTTTTGTTTCATTTATATTTTCTTTTACATCTTTTGTCGTATCAAAAAACATCATACCGAACGCATACAGAGCCATAACCGCGCCGGTATAGACGATAATTTGAACGGCTCCGAGAAAATCCGCATCCAAAAGAAAGAAAAATCCCGATATGGCGATCATGCCGCCGGCCAATGCGCTCATAGCATAGAGCGCGTTTTTACTAAATACAACAACCGTAAACATACCGATTGTTATAACCGAAAAAAGATAAAACGCTATCGCTTCCATCACATTCCCCTAATACGCTAACGGCGTTTTTTTGACATTGTTGTCTGCATTTGGCGTAACCGAACCAAATCCAGGATAAGGCTTTTGCTTGCCGGCTTTAAATATATCCATGGGCGTCACCAAGTCGGGCAGCGTAGCAAAATGCGCCCTCTGCTCGCTGACATGCTCGTAATCTTGACCATGAGTAATGGCAAGTTCGGGACAAACTTCGGCACAATATCCGCAATAGATGCAGCGACCGAGATTTATCGAATAACCTCTAACTACTTTTCTTCCCTTTGTTCCATACTTCGTATCGATCTGAATACAGTTTGAAATACAAATCTTTTCACACAAACCGCATCCTATACAAGCTTGGTTTCCACTCTCTACAAGCCTTTTTATCTGATGAAGCGCTCTATACCTCGGACTTATAGGCAATTTTTCCGCGGGATATTGGATAGTATGGATATTAAATCTTATCATCTCTCGAAAAACTATCCATAATCCGACAAAAAGTTCACCGTTAAATGTTCTTTTTACAACTCTTTTAAATTTATCCTGCCAGGTCTGCGGCACATCTTCCACTTCAAGATAAAAATAATCATCCGATATATTTCTATTGTTATAATTAGTAAAATCTATCATCTCCCCCTCCTATATCAGCACAATGCCGGTTATCAAAATATTTACGACAGCCAAAGGCATCAATACTTTCCAGCACAACCACATAAGCTGATCCGGTCTAATATGCGGCCATGCCGCTCGAACCCACAAAAATAAAAACACAAGCATCGCGACTTTCAAGATTATAGCCAAACCGCCGGGAATAAACCAAAGCGGATTAAACCCGCCCAGAAACACCAACGCCGCTATAAAAGCCACCGTAAACATGTTTGCATACTCGCCGATCGCAAAAAGCCCCCATCTCATACCGCTGTATTCGGTCGCATAACCCGTAACGACTTCGGCTTCATGTTCGAGAAGATCAAAAGGCGTTCTGTTTGTTTCGGCGTAACCGGAAATTAGATAGAGTATAAACGCTACTGGCTGAGTCCAGATAATCCAATCCGTTACGCCTCCTGTTTGATAATTGTTTATATCTATCAAAGAGAGAGATCCGACTATCATAAGAGGAGCTATTAGCGAAAGACCCGTTACGACTTCAAAAGAGAGCATCTGAATAACGGTTCTCGCGGCGCCCAGAAGCGACCATTTATTATGAGACGCCATACCGCCAAGCAGCGGAGCGTACATTCCAACCGCCATCACGCCCACGACAAAAAGCACTCCAATATTTATATCGGATACGATCGGCTTGACGACATAATCCGTAAAAGGAAGTGTAAACTCCGGTAAAAAAGGAACCGCCGACATAGCGATAAACGCAGTTGCCGCCGCAAAAACCGGCGCGATTTTAAAGATAGGCTTTACCGAATTTTGAGGAACGATATCCTCTTTGGTAAAGAGCTTTATACCATCGGCCGCAACCTGCAAAAGTCCGTACGGACCGACATTCATAGGACCTAGTCTTCTTTGCATAAATGCCAGAACTTTCCTCTCAAAATAGGTCGTAATACCCGCCAATGCCGAAAACACGGTAAGTATGACTATTACTTTAATTATAGTCTCTATAATATATCCGCTTTCCATTTTACACCTTCCTTATTGTTGCTGTAGTAAACCTACCGTTTTTAAAGAGACCCTGGACATCCAAAGAGTTGTCAAATGTCGGTAGATAAACAACATCTCCGAGAAGTTGAGAATCTATCTCGACAACAGTCTCTATCGCCCCGTTCTCGTTTTTGACTTCAACCTTGTCGCCGTCAACCAGACCATTATTTTGCGCATACTCGAACGAAACATAAACTTTGCCGTTAGTTTTTAGTTGATGCGCCTTATTCGTAAACTCGCTAAATTGAACAATCGGATTTGAGAGATATACTATATCTTTATCTAAAAGTTTCGGTTTTGAGATCTTCTCAAGTTCGATTTTCGGCTGCGTCTGTTTGTTTTCAAGCAGATATCCCCTTATCTCTTTGCCGCCGTTATCGTAATGATTTGAAAGCGAATCAAACTCCGCCTCTTTATATCCGCTCTTTGAGGGAAGAGATTTCGTATAATCAACCGTCAACCTCGCATTCAAACCTAGCGCGTTTGCGAGATCGTTTAACACATAACCGCCGTACCCGAGCGCGGCGTTTGTCGCGACTACTCTTTTATCCAAATTCGTAAAAGTGCCCTCTTGCTGATTAAGCGCGGGCATATCAAGGTCGCCTTCACCCAGGGCGCTTAAAACGAAATCCCCTTTTTCATTGTATCCTAGCACGCTTTGAGTCGCTTCTTTATCGAGATCGCATATCAAAGAGACTCCCAAGGTATTTGTTTTTGACGGAATGATTACGACGGATATATTTGTATATTTATCGATCAAGCCGACAAGTTTTGCTATATTTTCGGCATTTTCGTGCCTATAAAGGTCTTCACCGACGATTAACGAAAAAGTATCTTTTTTAGCAAGCATTTTTTTCATCTTCGTCTCAAAATCATCAGGGAGCGAAACGACATCGCTCTCGTAATCGCCTATTTTTTCGGCTACGGCTTTTGGAAGCTCTTCTTTTAAAACGCCGTCGATTTTAGAAAAATAATCAAACACGAACGCCAAAACGCTCTCTTCGCTGCCCGGCTTGTTATTTATACACATCATGTTTTTAGAAAACGAATCCACTACTTTGTCGCCTGTCGGATGAAAGTAGAGTCCCGCTCCTTTGTTCATGGTAAGCGCATTGTTTACGGCATAACCCACGCTTGGAGCGTCGTATCTAACTTGCGTTGCGACCGTTATGACAAAATTTGAAGATTTGATACTTTCAAGATCGCCGCTATAAAGAGCATTGCCGCTTGTTGTCGAATAATTTTTCAAAAATCGAGCATACGCATACGCATCGTCGTTCACAAGTTTTAAACCGAGTTTTTCTTTCAACTTTTGAAGTATCAAAGCCTCTTCGTTTGTAATAAAGCTCGAAAACCTTATAGCTTTGGCTTCATTTTTCAAAAAATCGACCGCTCTTTCGAAAGCTTTCTTATCTTTTTTCGCGACTTTGTTTTCAAAATCGTATCCAAATCTTATACCTCCGTGAAGCGGTACGAAATGAGGATCGTTCGTAACTCTGAAAATCTTTTCATCATAGTTTTTCATATCGCCGTGTTTGATATTGTAATAGATAAGCGAGCAATCGCTGCTATGAGGATTTGAAGCCGGAATTTTTTCAAGTTCCCAGGCATTCGCGCTATATTGAAAATCGCTGCTAACAAGAGCTCCTACGGGACATACCGCTATGCACTCTCCGCAATCCTGACAATCAAGAGAGTTATCCTCGTTAACCGTCCCGACGATAGATTTTTGAAGTTTATTCCACATCGCATAAGCGTCTTTTGGCATACTCTCTTTTAACTCTTTATTTACGCTCTCTCCGCCTCTTGGAACCGTTTTAAGCACGCTATCGCCTATCATATCTTTACATACGGTTATACACTTTTCGCAAACTATGCACAAACCCGCGTCATATTTCATCAATCCCCAATCGCGAATCGGTCTATATGTATCGGGGATAGAGTATTTTTGCTCATTGACATTCATCAAAAGAGTATAATCTTGAAGTTCGCACTCTCCGCTTTGATCACAAACGCCGCACTGCAAAGGATGGTTTACATCATATACCTGCATGATGGATTTTCTCTCGGCGGAAATCTCTTCGCTGTCGGTAACGACATTCATGCCCTCTTTTGCTTTGGCGTTACAAGCATATACTCTTTTCCCGTCGGCCTCTACGATACAAAGCCTACAGGCAAGCGTAGGAGAGCATTGCGTTTGATAGCAGATAGCCGGTATAAAAACACCCTCTCTTCTTGCTATATTTAAGATAAATTCTCCCTCTCTAGCTTCGTAGTCTTTGCCGTTAATCGTAATTGTTATCTCGCTCATGTGACCACCTGTTTTATTTTCACTTTATTAAATCTATATTTTGAGTTGATGCTTTGTCCCTTAAAACCTAAATCAAATGTCGGCAATAACGCGATAGTGCCTTTGATGCGTTCATCTACTTTAAATATTTTCGTTATTTTTACGCCGTCTATTTCAAACTCTATTTTATCGCCGTCTTTGATCTTGCCGGCCATCGCAAATTGCGTCGAACCTCTTATCTCGCCGTCTTTTGGCAAATGAGAGCAAATATTCGTGAAAATATTTTTTTGGCTGTTTGGATTACAGACATAAACGACCGTTCCGTCATAACTCTCTATCTCTTCAATCTCCAAAGGCGAGTTTTTGCTCTCAAACTCTTTATATTTTAACTCATATCCCCTTTTCTCTTCACCCTCTAACGAAAAGTAACAAGGAATATCGTCAAAATTTACCCCGCTATATCCGGCTTCTTGCGGCAGCTGGGATGTATAGTCGATGGTATATCTCTTTTTCAATCCAAGAGCGTTAGCTATATCGTTTAGACAAAAACCGTCAAACGCCAAAGCAACATTCGTAGGAACGACTTTTTTATCAAGAGTCGTAAATGTGCCCTCTTGCTGATTAATCGCCGGCATATTTACATCGCCTTCATCTTTTAGCGCGCTTAATATAAAATCGCCTTCATCGTTATATCCTATAACAAACTCCCCCTCGCTTTCGTCAAGATCGCATATAAGAGAGACTCCTAGAGTGTTGACCGAGGGCGGAACGACAATAACATCAAAAGCGGAATGTTTTTGCAAAACTCCCAAAATCCTCGCGATATTTTCCGATTGGGGATGCGCAAAAAGATCGGCTCCTGCTATAAAAGCGAATTTTTGTTTATCTCTTGCGCTTTTTAACATTTTCTCAATCTCTTCTTCTCCGACATTACTCTCGGCGCTCAAATATCCGTCGTCGAGAGTTTCAAAAAACTCTTTAAGCTCTTTTGAAACATTCCCCTCTCCTACGAACGACTTTGCGATCAAAGCCGTCACGCTCTCTTCCGAACCCGCTTCATACTTTACAAACTGCGTAACGACCGTTTTAATACTTTCATCTTCCATCGGATGAAGATAGACGACTTGCGTAGATCTCTTTTTCGAGGCTTGATTTATTTTAAATTTTAAGCCCGGAACATCACTGCCTATTCTTGTGCCCAAAACTACTATGTAGTCGCTTTCTAAAAGAGATCGAGCATCTCCGCTATAAAGAGTTCTTCCCGCCGTTTGGCTAAAAGCGTTTAGAAATTTTTTATAATTTAACGCTTCATGGTTTATGAGTTTATATCCGTACTTCTCTTTTAATTTTTGAAGTATCAAAGCCTCTTCGTTTGTTATGATGCTGTTAAACTTAATCGTATCCGCTTTTTTAAATGCGTTTACGGCTTTTTTCAAATCTTCTTCGCCGCTATGACCTCTATTTTCATAGTCGTATCCGTAGCGACATATACCGCTCATCGTATCGTATTCATATTCGTTTCTAACACGATAAATCTCATCTCTTTTTACTTCATAATAGATCATGTTCGCAAGAGGAGAATGAGCGCAAGCCGCAGGAATTTTCGTAAGCTCCCAAGAGTTCGTAAAATATTTGAAATCTTTATCGGAGAGCGCTCCAACAGGGCACACGGCGGCGCATTCGCCCCAATCGACATTCGGGTCATCGACTTTATTGTTTACTATCGTAGAGTTATAACCGCCCGTTTTAATCTCTAGCGCGTCGTCTCCTATAATCTCGTTGCAAACCCGCACGCATCTTTCACAAAGTATGCATAAATAAGGATCGTAAGTAATATTTCCCCACTCCTGCAACTCTCTTTTTTGCTCTTTTGCGCTAAAACTTTGTTCACTCACGCCAAACTCAAGCGTTTTGTTTTGAAGATCGCATTCGCCCGATTTCGGACAAACTCCGCATTGTAAAGGGTGGTTGACATCATACAATTTCATGATGTTTTGGCGCTGCGTATAAAGAGATTTTGAATCGGTAACGACTTTTATGCCTTCAACCACTCTCTCCTGACAACTAAGGACGGGATCGTCAAGCCCCTCTATATCGACCACGCAAAGTCGGCATGACGCTATAGGTTTTAATTTCGTCAAATAACACATCGTAGGTATATATATACCGTTTCTTCTAGCGGCTTGAAGAATCGTTTCATCTTTGTAGGCTTCAATTTTTTTGCCGTTGATTTCAAGATTTATAACTTTTTCTTTTTTCATCGTCATACCGCCACCATCGCAATATAATAACATCTCATGCATCTACTCGCTTCATTTATCGCCTGCTGATGCGTAAAACCGAAGTTTACCTCTTCTTGAGAGAATTTTCTACTCTCTACGCTCAATTTTCGGCTAACCTCTCTTGGAAGACCGGCTATCCAACCCGTAACTTTTTCATTTTTATCGTAAACGCGAAGATTTCTTAGGTGATCTTCCATAATCTCTTCATCGAGCAAAGATAGTTTTTTATCAAATACGAATCTGCTTATAACCGAAGCGGCTCTTTTGGCTTGTCCGACGGCATTTACGATCGTCATAGGACCGTATTCGCAATCGCCCGCCGCGAAAACGCCTTTTCTACTTGTCTGATAAGTTTTTCCGTCCGTTTTAAGAGTATTCCAACTAGTCAACTCAAGCTCCCACTCGTCGGGCAAATAACTTAAATCCGCATCTTGAGAAACGGCCGGAATGAGATAGTCGCACTCAATCTCAAAATCTTCACCCTCGATTTTGACAAGCTGAGCTCTTCCGCCGTTTGGATCGGGAACAAGTTCAAAACGATTGACTTTTAACTTTTTCAAGACATTGTCTTCGTCAAATATCTCCTCGATCGCCGAGTGAAATATAAACTCGACACCCTCTTCTACCGCTTCATGATACTCTTCATAACTCGTATTTCTAATAATGGTCTTTTCATCTCTTCTATAGAGCATAATAACTTTTTTGGCGCCGGCTCTTATAGAGCATCTAACGACATCCATAGATGTAAATCCGCCGCCGACGCATACTACGGTTTTACCGCTGAGATCGACATGTTTGGCTAAATTCCATTTAATACTTAAATTTATTTGATCTAAAAACTCGATTGCCGGCCAATAACCTAGCATATCGGTTTTTTCGTTTTTGGCGCGAACTTTTTTACTGATTCTAGTTCCCGAAGCAAGCAAAATCGCGTCATACTCTTTTTCAAACTCTCTTAGCATGTCGGCGTTAACTTTTTTATTCGTAAAGAAGTTGACGCCGTTTAAACTTTTTATCGCTTCAATATCTTTATAGTATTTATCATAAGGCATTCTATACTCGGGAACTCCTACGGCAACCTCTCCTCCAAGCACGGGCAGTTCGTCGAAAACATCACATTCTATACCTTCAAGCGCCAGATAATAGGCTCCGGTGAGTCCCGCCGGTCCCGCGCCGACAATAGCCACTTTTTTACCGTTTAAAGGTTTTTGTTCACAAGGATAGAGAAAATCGAGACCGTGATTGCTTTCATAATCTGCTCCGAGTCTTTTAAGCTCCATAATAGAAATCGCTTCGTCAAGATTTTCTCGTCTGCAGGCGTCTTCGCAAGGGTGAGGACAAACGCGACCGCAAGTATGGGCTAAGGGCATCGTTTTTTTAGTAGCAGTCAAACTCTTTTCAAACTGAAGATCTCTAACGCCCTCGATATAAGCGGGTATATCTACATGATCCGGGCACGCGTCCATACAGGGAGCCGTTACCTTTGCGATGTAATTAATGTCGTCATTATCATAATCGGGAGATTTTTTCTTATTTACGATGAGATCGCTTATTTCTTCTTCGAAATATTCCAATATATCCAAAAGAGGCTTAGGCACGGTTCTGCCTATTTCGCATTTGCTGGTTTTCATCATGGTTTCGCAAATCTCTTTTAGATGCGTTATATCGTCATTTGCGCCTTCGCCTCTAGCGATTTTGTCAAAAATATCATAAAGGATTCTTCCTCCCCATCGCCCCGGAGCGCATCTTCCGCAAGCTTCGGAATATAACTGATATTGAGCCGCATACTTAACGCCGGCTTTTATAACATCGACATTTTTTTCAAAAACCACTAAACCGTTCCAGCCAATGAATATCTTAGAATTTTTATCTCCTTCGTAAGTAGCGGGGACTTTAAACGACGACTCGCTCCAGTCATCTTTATTTTCAATACTTCTATTGTCAATAAATTCACCCTGCCAAGTTGAAAAGAGAACTTTACTCAAGACTTTTTCCTTTTAACGACAAGTGTCCAATCCACCTCGTTAAATTTGATGGAATTTAAAATTTCATGACCTTTTTCTTTCATAACTTCCATACTTTTCGTTACGGGCGAAAAATCCCCTACTTCAAACATAAAAATTATTACTTCACCCTCTTTAGCCTCTTTGTCCATGACTTCGACCATTCTATCAAAGAGCTCTTCTGCTTTATACTTTCTTAAATCATATCTTTCCATATTTTCCGCTCCTATCTATCGATCTCGCCAAATACTATGTTTAAATTACCGATAATCGTAACGACATCCGCCAAATAGTGACCCGGTAAAATATGCTGCAACAAACTCGTATGCCAGAAGCTTGGAGCTCTTAGTTTTACCCTGTACGGGTAGGGGTCTCCCTGAGAGTTGATGTAAAAACCTAGCTCTCCTTTTGGAGATTCCGTCGCGGCATATATCTCGCCGACAGGCGGTCTCATCCCCTGCGTAACCAAAACAAAATGCTGCATCAACGAGTAATTTTCGGTCATAATCCTCTCTTTTGGTGCGGAGATATACTGAGGAACATCAGCCATCAATTGAGGATCGGTATCTTCATACAAATGTACGCATTGTCTTATAATCTTTGCGGATTCTCTCATCTCGGCCATATAGAGTTTATATCTTCCGTAACTATCGTTACTATCCGCTACAGGCACTTGAAAATCCAGCTCGTCGTATATCTCGTAAGGCTCTTCTTTCCTAATATCGTAAGCTACCGCGCTTCCTCTAAGCGTCGGACCGCTGCAACCCCAATTTAAAGCGTCTTCGGCGCTTAGATTTCCGACTTGCTCAAGCCTCATTTTCCAAATTCTGTTTTGATCCAAAAGTCCTTCGTAATCAGCGATATTCTCAGGCAGTTTATTTATAAAATCAGTTATGTTTTCAAGCCATCCCTGCGGAAGATCAAGAGGCACTCCCCCGATTCTAACAGACGAGTGGGTAAGTCTCGCGCCGCAATAATCTTCCATCAGATCCATCGCGAACTCCCTTTCCCTAAAACAGAACAAAAAGACGCTCATCGCACCGACATCAAGGGCGTGAGTCGCTAACCAGAAAAGATGCGAAATAATTCTGTTCAACTCTAAAAGCATAGTTCTTATAACTTTCGCTCGTCTTGGAACGGCTTTTTCTATGCCAAGAAGTCTCTCGACCGCTAGCGCGAAGCCGTAGTTATTCGCTGTTGCGGCGATATAGTCCATACGATCGGTAGTAGGCAAAAATTCGTTATAGATCATATTTTCGGCCATCTTCTCCATCCCCCGATGCAAATAACCTATATCAGGAACCGCTTTTACTACCTGCTCGCCGTCAAGCTCCAAAATCAACCTGAGCTGACCGTGAGCGGACGGATGCTGGGGACCAAAGTTTACGATCATCCGATTGTCTTCTTTTTCAAAAACCAAGTTTTCATAAAAAGGTTGTAATCTATTTGGTGTTTGCATAGTTTTACTTTCTTTCTTTTAATATTGTTTGATCTTTTTTAGTAAACCTCTTGACCAAAGGCACACCGTTTTCTTCCTGAAAATCCTCATATATCTCATCGGGTTTGCTGATAGGTTTCTCGCCGTACGGCACTTCATAACCGATTCTCGCAAAATTTTTAGTATCTTTAGGGTCAATTCTTTTCGTATTTCTCTCTTCCGGACCGACTATATCGCGATAATCTTTTCCAAAGATTTTATCGATTTCATACCATTTGGCCGCTTCATCGCCTTGCAGAGGATAAGATTTTAAAAGCGGATGCCCATGCCAGTCTTCGGGCATAAGAATTCGTTTTAAATAAGGATGATTGTTCGCAACTATGCCGAACATATCAAACATCTCTCTCTCCGCCCAATCCGCGCTCTTGAAAATATCATAAATCGATTCTATCGCTTCACTCTCTTTGATGCGGCATTTTACCCTCATTCTTTTTCTCTCTTTCATGCAAAGAAGCTGGTAAAAAATCTCGAATTCTCCGTCTTTTGCAAGATAGTCGATAGCGCTCATTTCGCTTAAAAATGTATAATCGCACTTATCATGAAGAAATCTCACGACCGCTTTATTGTCGTTTGGGTTTATAATGACGACAAGTTGATCTATCTCTATATATGAATCTTTAATTTCAAATTTATCTTGAAGGCTTTTTGATATTTTCGCATAGTGTTTATCTTCTGAAGGATCAAACTTCGGAGTCTGAGGAACACGGTAAAATCTATCGGTATGGTAAGATTTTGCCTGAGCATTTTTTTTGTCGCTGTATCTTCTCATCATACTAACCTTTTTGGTTTAAGTTTTTGAAATGCACTTTCGCGTCTTATCTTTTTTTGTAACATCATCACCGCATACTGCAAAGTTTCCGGTCTCGGGGCACAACCGGGCAGATAGATATCTACGGGAATCACTCTATCGCATCCTTGTACGGTAGCGTATGTGTTGAACATTCCGCCCGTATTTGCGCAGCTTCCCATACTGATAACCCATTTAGGCTCCGCCATCTGATCATAAAGTCTTTTTATAAACTCCGCATGTTTTTTGGTCAAAGTTCCGGCTACGACCATGACATCCGCCTGTCTTGGAGAAGCGCGAAATATGGTGCCGAATCTATCAAAATCGTAACGACTAGCGCCCGATGCCATCATCTCGATCGCACAACACGCCAATCCGTATGTCAACGCCCACAGAGAATTGCTCCTTCCCCACTGTACAAGCTTATCAACCGTTGTCAAAGCAACGGGCAAACCTCCGTCTTGAAGATAATTTACTTTATGTTGTGCCATTCAAGCGCTCCTTTTTTCCATGCATATATAAATCCTATAGTAAGCAATACTATAAATATGATCATTTCTATAAAACCGAACCATCCCAAGATTTTAAAATCTATAGCCCATGGAAACATAAATATAATCTCTACATCAAATAAGATAAACAAAAGGGCGAAGAGATAAAATTGCGCCGAGATTTTATTTGGTTGTTTTGTGACTTCCGGACCACACTCGTAGATAGTGAGTTTAAGCTTTTCATTGTCGAGACGAGCAAGTTTTCTACTCGCCACTCTCGCAAGAATTGTCGTAGCGATGAACGCACCGAAGGTCAAAACGAAGAATATAAACGCACCGAAGTATGGGTGCATCGTGTCCATATGGCTCATATCGAATCCTTAAAGATTAGTAAATATTATGTTTTAAACAATATTTCGCAATTGTAAATTTTACAATATTATCTTTAAAAACGAGGCTCTCATAGACGGCATTTAAAAATAACTCATGCGAGAATGTATCGATATGTTACACTCTTTAAAAAATCAAGAGAAAAAAATATTAATATTTATACGCCTTTAGACAAAAATATCACTCTTTTTCAAGTATAAATATTCACATGTGTGTAATTATGAAACAAATCCCATAGTCTTTAATTCTCCGAATGCTCCGCTGATCTCGCTTTTTATCGTTTTCTCAAACTCTTTTAGCGTAAATACGGGCTTTTGCATTACGGCCACCTGAAGGGCGCAGTTTTTGATAATCACCTCTATCTGCCCTCCGCTTAGATTATAGTGAGCTAGTTTCGATATATCAAATCCCTCTTCATATATTGCGTTATCGGGTAACATTTTTTCCCACAATAGTTTTCTCTGCTCAAAGCTAGGCTTCGCAAACTCTATTTTATAATTAAATCTTCTTGAAAAAGCGGGATCGATAGTTTCGAGAAGATTTGTCGTCGCGATCAAAATACCGTCAAACTTTTCTATCTGTTCGAGAAAAATGTTTTGCATTTGATTGTGCATCTTATCCGCCCCTCCCGATGAACTCGTCATTCTTGAGCTTAAAAACTGATCTGCTTCATTTAGTAACAAAACTGGGAAAGTTTTAGTTTTTGACGAAAGATCTCTATAGGTATCAAATATTCGCCTAACATTTTTTTCGCTCTCTCCTACATACATAGATAAAATTTTTGAGCAATCGAAATTAAGAACTTTTTTCTTCAAAGATTTAGCGAGCGAATAAGCCGTCATCGTTTTTCCGGTACCGGGAGGACCGTAAAATATCAGCCTGGCGTCAAAACCCTGTTTTTTTTCACGGATCCCCCATTCTTTGAGCCGTTTTAATACGGTTTTATCCATATGTTTTAAAATATTATCCAAAATTTCTCTGGTTTTAGGATGCAATATAACATCGTCTATATCGGTTTTGGGAGCGATCAATTCAAAAATATCCTGCTCTTTTACAAGCGTATCGAGTTTGATTCGTTTTTTCTTTTTTTTGGATTTATTAGGATGTACGATTTTATGCAGATGCTCTTCGTTTATAAAAAAACTTCTTGTAACTCCCCCAAAGGCGGTAAGCATCTCATCGTAGTCTATAATTTCTTCATCTATCAGCGTAGAGTTTTCTTCAAGCAAAGATCGATTTTTTATCTTTTCGTAGTCATTTTCACTTATAAGATTTATAAGAGTATTCATCTCTCTTAAACTCTCCAACTCTCCCGAATACTCCTCTTTTAAAAGCGCCAAAAATATAATCTGTTCTTTTTCACTAAGCGAAAACTCTTTAAAAAGCATCTCCGCCGCAAGCTCAAGTTTCGTTACCGCTATTCGCTCTTTTATCCTATTTTCAAGTTTCAAAAGGCTCTTTTCCAAGCGATCGACACTTAAAGATTTTTTCTTGAAACTGTGTCTGATAGTACTTATTTTCTGATATATCTCAATTCGGCTAAATTGATCTCTTAGATATTCGAGATGATCATTATATGGAGTCTCTTTCGGAAGCTCGACTTCAAGCGTACCCTCTTCTAAAAGTCTCTCGAAACTCTTACTAAGTACTACGGTAGAATTTATAAGTTCAAGATTTGAAACTTCACCGAGCTTAATCTGAGAAAACGAGCTTTGAGATATCCAGCCTAGATCAAGAAGATTTTTTATTAGAGGAAGTTTTTGTATATATTCATAGCCTTGCGTAGAAAAGAGCTCGTCAAGTATAAGAAAAACGGAAATCTCTTCATTTCCTTTGATATGCTTTGTCGTGATATATCTAAGAATTTCGGCCTCTTGCTCGGAGCATTTGAGTTGATTGTATATCTTTGTTTTTTTAATATCTTTTGTTTCTAAAAAATCGATTAAATATCGCAATAATATCCCTATCTATTTATTTTAGAGGTATTATATCATGATATATTAACGCACTAACTAAATAGTGAAGTTTTTTAGTTTGTCGCCACTAAAACTCCACTATAAAATAACCGCCTGTTTAGAAAATATATTTCATTGCCAAAGAGGCGACATCATCCATAATGCTTCCATCATTGTCAAAATCGAGCATACCTATAAGAGAGCCGTTATTTGAACCGCTTGGTTTCATATTTACCGGAACATCGTCGCTGGCTAATCCTTTAGAGAGCGATCCGATCACAAGAGGAGCGAGCATCGGTAGAAGAGATTTTATCAAAGACATATCAAATCCGGTCTTTTTAGATACTTGCGATGCGACTTCCCTGCTTCCCTCTTTTGACCCGGTAATATAACTTAAAATATCGTTACCTTTTTCTTTCATACGAGGATTTTGAAGATGTTCATCCGGATTTTCAAGCATATTTGCGAATTTGCTATCTTTAAGAAGATCTTCAAGACCCGAAGAATCGACTTTAGGGCTCTCAACCCTTCCTTTTACCTGTCCGAACATCGCGCTTCCCACGGATTTTATCAAATCTCCGGCTTGGTTTGGATCTATACCGGCTTGTTTAGCGACTTGATTTAAAAGCGAACCGCCGCCTGCTTGCATCAAAATATCCATCAATCCCATCTATTTTTCCTTTTTAATATAAATTTTCAATATATCAAACGATTATACAAAAAAAGCTGACTTTTTGCAAATTCAAAATCAAGATGCAAAAATTTAAACAAACAAAAAAATCATTTTTTCAGACGATTATATTTCATTTTCGCTATAATCATGTCATGTTCAAAGTCATTGTGTCATTATTGTTTTTTATATATGCGCTTTTTATAAACGGTTGCGGTACGAAAGCTAAAACGCTTAAAGATATAAATACCTCGGCAAATATCAAACCTATAAAAAAACTGCCGAAAATCTGCTTTAAACCAAACGCTTTACCTCTTGAGAAAATTATGCAAGATAAAAAAATAAAAAAAGGCGCGCAGATATACATAAGAGTCTTCAAACTCGAAAAAGAGCTTGAGTTGTGGGCAAAAAAAGAGCTTACATATGTTTTGCTTAAAACTTATCCTATTTGCAGATACTCCGGGAAACTCGGTCCAAAACAAAGAAGCGGCGACAAACAGGCGCCTGAAGGCATATATGTGCTGACAAAAAAGAGTCTTCATCCAAACAGCAGGTATCATCTGGCTCTAAATATCCAATATCCAAACCGATACGACAGACGGCACAAAAGAACGGGGTCCAATATCATGATTCATGGCAGATGTTCGTCAACCGGATGTTTCGCTATGGGAGATTCGCAAATCGAAGAGATCTATAAAATAGTAAAAGAGACATTTGATAAAGGTAAAAAATTTATCTATGTCGCCATATATCCGTTTCGTCTAAATAAAAAAAATCTCACCCTATACAAAAATACCTACTGGTACGATTTTTGGCTAAATCTAAAAACGGGCTACGATATGTTTGAGGAAACAAGAGTCCCTCCGTTTGTGGGAATTAAAAACAAACGGTATGTTTTTCAAAAAAGGGGTTTATCACCATACCAATGAATATTCTCTTAACACATAATTAACACAAAGAGTCTATAATTGTTTAAAAGATACCTTAAAACACAAAAAACCTACTACAACGCATACTTCCTAAATGAAAAGGTATCTTTTTTATTTCAAAAAGGAATCGGATGAAAATCTTATATATTCTTTTATTTTTTTTACAACTAGCCCAAAGTGATTCTCTTCTTGCAAAAAAAGGATCCAAAATCGCTCATATACTTTGCGACGAAAAGAGACTCGAAACTTTAAGTTTTACGGACAAAACAGATATAAAAAACAAAATATCCCAAAGCAACATCTGCCAAAAACTCACCGACTCCGAGCTTAACGCTCTAATCGCTTTTATCAACACAAAACAAAATCCCCAAGATCTTCCTGCGTCGATAATCGTACCCGAAGACGCGAAATGTCAAATATGCGGAATGTATGTCTCAAAATTTCCCAAATGGACGACCATGATAGAAAAAAGTTCGGGTAAAAAGCTCTATTTCGACGGGGTAAAAGATATGATGAAGTATTATCATAGTCATAGAAACGAGAAATTTGACCTAATTTTCGTAAACGACTTTTACACACTAAAACCGATAGATGCAAAAAAAGCTTTTTTTGTTAGCGGTTCAAATGTTTACGGACCGATGGGCAAAGAACTTATCGCATTTAAAGCAAAAAAGGATGCGAAAACTTTTTTAAAAGACCATAGAGGTAAAAAGATATTAACATTCGATGAGATATCGCCAAAAGATTTATACTAGGAGTTTGTTACGAAATATACGATTGTCATATCCGCGATTTTTGCGGTTTTAGCGCTTGGATTCATCTCTATCTTTATTGATACTTCAAAAGCGAGTAAAAATAACAAAACTCTCGTTAGCGTCTGCGCCGTTACGAAACTTCCTCCGCCGTCACTCTCCGCAAATCTCTTCGAAAGCAGATTTATCGCCTATAAAGATTATAGAGATCATATATTTCCCAAAATGAGACCGATAGATTATCTTGGATTCGTATATGCAAAATAGTTTTTTAAATTTTTTGACTCTGCTTGTTTATAAACACCGCTCAAAACATATATCCGTATTTTTGATTTTGACTCTGCTCATATCTTTGCTATCTTCGTTTTTATTTTTGTCCGCTTCAATCAAACACGATTCGATTGAAGCCCTTAAAAGCCAGCCGGATTTTACGATTTCAAGAATGATCGGCGGTAGAAGCTCTGATATAGAGATAAAACGAATTGAAAGATATAGCGAAATCGCCGGAGTCGATTTCGTATCCGCAAGAGTTTTCGGAAGATATTTTTTACCTGATCAAAAACACTATTTTACAATCATAGGGGTCGATTTTTTCGATGAACAACTTGTCAAATGGATAGATGAGATTTTAAAAAAAACCGATATAAAAAAATTTCTCGCAAAAAACAACATGATAATCGGAGATGGCGTAAGAGAGTATCTTAAAAAAAACTATTATGGGAAATATTACGATTTTACTACGCCTTTTGGCAAAAAAGTGAAAGTGAATATATTTGATTTTTTTAAAAAAGACAGCAATCTCATTAGCTCTGATTTTATTTTAATGCCGATAGACCTTGCTAGAGAGATTTTGGGCATAGATAAAAATTTTGCGACAGATATTATCTTAAATGTCCCAAATCCGGCCGAAAGAGAAAATGTAAAATTCAAACTCCTCTTAAACGATTACGATATCAGAGTTATTACAAAAGATGAGCTTTTTAAAGAGTACGAAAATCTTTTTAATTACAAAGGCGGAGTTTTTCTGATCGTTTTCGTTATCTCTCTTATAACTTTTATGCTCATTTTATATCAACGATATTCGATGATAAACTCAAGCGACAAAAAAGAGATAGCTTTACTTAGAGCGGTAGGTTGGAGCATAAAAGATGTCATAAAACTAAAGCTTCTTGAATCGTTTATCATAGCCTTATATGCCTATTTATCAGGTGTGATTATAGCTTATATATATGTTTTTCATTTCGGCGCGCCTCTTCTTAAAGATATCTTTTTAGGATTTAAAAACCTTAAAAGCGACATAGATTTTACCCCGGTTATAAATGCCGGCGATCTAGTCTCTTTATTTTTGGTATTTATCATACCTTTTATGGCATCGGTTTTGATACCCGTTTGGAAAATAGCGATAACAGACTCTTCACAGGCGCTAAAATGATAAAACTAAAAAATATATACAAAACTTTCAATCAATCCACGGTGCATGAATTTACGGCTTTAAAAGATATTTCACTAAGCATTAAAAAAAATGAACTCATAATCCTCAAAGGCGCCAGCGGAAGCGGAAAATCAACACTTCTTGCCATCATAGCCTCACTATTAAAACCGACAAGCGGCAGCGTGATCGTAGATAATAAGCAAGTCGCCAAACTACCTGATCTTCATGCGTCGAAATTTCGAGCTTTTGAGATAGGATTTATCTTTCAATCTTTCAATCTTTTTGAATATCTAAGCGTAAAGGAAAATGTAAGCGTTACGCTAATCCCTCTTGGGTTAAAACAAGACGAAATCGATAAAAAAGTAAAAAGAGCTCTTCGCCTTGCAAATATTTCTCACAAACAAAACGCCGTCGCAAGAGATCTCTCAGGCGGAGAGAAACAGCGAGTCGCCATAGCAAGAGCGCTTGTAAACGATCCGAAAATCATCCTTTGCGACGAACCGACCGCAAACTTGGATAAAAAGAATTCTCTCTCTTTCATAGAGGTTATAAAGGATCTAAAAGAAAAAGGATTTACGATCATAATCGCAACACATGATAGTATTTTTGATTCTCTCCAAAATGTCGATAAAGTCGTAAAGATACAAAACGGCGAGATTAAATAGCGTGAATATCTTTTTATCAAACCGGGTGCAAATCTATCTCTTTAGCGAAAGCTTACTTTATATACTTTCTCTTGTAGCGTTTGTTTCGACTCTTAGTATCGTTAGCAAGTGGGATTTTAACAGTTGTGACGAAATGCAGTATAAATTGGAAAAACGCTCCTTTTTGATTACGACGATAATCGTTTTAAGTATATGGATAAAAATTTTACTTCTATTTTATTTTGTATATTCGATAGACTCGATATCGGTTATGATACCAGGAGCGATGTGCGGCGCCGGCGTAATCTCGGCAAATCCATATGGAAATCCTCTTTTATTTTTAAAAATATTACTGCTATTTCTAACCGGAATCTGGCTCATTATCAATTCGCTCGATTTAAAAGCAGAAAACTATCCCTATTTTAAAGTTAAATCTTGGTTTTATATTGTTATATTTATATTTTTAAGCACAGAAATCTATCTTGATTTTACATATTTTTCGCATCTTTGGATACAAAGTCCCGTTAAATGTTGTTCCGCGATATTCGGACTATCCGGAGATAATCTAATCCCTTTAAATTTAAATACCTCTACCCTGATAGCTATATTTTATTTATTGTATTTTTTAACTATTTTATCAAGTATTCAAAAATATCCGTTTATACTTTTTATCTCTTCGGCTCTTTTTTTATATTTTGGATATCAAAGCGTAGTTCACTTTTTCGGTATATACATATATGAGCTTCCTTCACATAAATGTCCCTTTTGTATGCTCTCCAAGGAGTATTTTTTTATAGGATATCTATTGTGGGGGACGCTCTTTTTGGGAGTATTTTACGGTCTATCGAATTTTATACTAAAAATCTTGATAAGTCATGAAAATAGAAATCTTTACTCTCTTGCGATAATCTTTAACACAATTTTTGTCATACTATGCTCTTCATATGTAATGATATATTATATTAAAAATGGAGTTTTACTATGAAAAAATTTATACCTCTTTTGATAATAGTTTTATTTATGACAGTTATTGCCATCATTTTTATCTCTCTTTCAAGCAAAGAGCAAAAAATCACTATACAAAAAGGAAATCTGCAAAAAATCCCTCTTCCCATAAAACCCGGATTCGTAAACGACACGGAGTGCAAAATGCTTATAACGGATACGACTTATGCCGCCGAAGTGGTCGCGCCAAACGGCGATACATGGTTTTTTGACGATCCCGGTTGCATGATAAAGTGGCTTGAAGATAAAGAGTTTTCAAAAAATGCCGTCATTTGGGTAAAAAGCGTCGATACTAAAAAATGGATCGATGCGAGAAAAGCATGGTACGCTTTAAGCGATCCCACGCCGATGCATTACGGTTTTGGAGCTAGAGAGATAAAAAAAGACGGATATATCGATTTTAAACAGATGAGGCTAAAAATGCTGAGAGGTGAAAACTTGAGCGATCCGAGAATTAGAAAAAAACTTTTAGGACACTAAAATGGAAGCCGTCAATCTGATTACAATCATAACAATCGCCTTTTTGGGTTCATTTGGACACTGTGTCGGTATGTGCGGAGGAATAGTTTTGGCATATACCGCAACAAAAGTAGATGAAAAATGGGGAAAAACGAAACAAGCGTTTGCTCATTTAAGCTATTCGACGGGGAGAATTTTAACATATACTCTTCTTGGGGTGATCTTTGGATACTTGGGCGGAGTCGTGACTTTTAACAACACCTCCAACGGCGTGCTTTTAGTCGTTGCGGGAATATTCATGCTTCTTACCGGTTTCTCGCTAATAGGCAAAATAAAATTTTTAACCCTCATAGAGCACTCTTTTTCAAAAAGCAGGTGGTATCAGGAGAGTTTTAAGAAGCTTCTTCATTCAAACTCTCTTATAAGCTTTTTTATTCTAGGAATGTTAAACGGTCTTCTTCCCTGCGGATTCGTCTATTTTTTCGCCATAACCGCCGCTAGTACCGGAAGCGCTTTTTGGGGTGGAGTCGTTATGTTTATATTCGGTATAAGCACCATACCCGCGCTTTTTTCTTTGGGATTTTTCGTCGGTCTTTTCAAACGAACGGAACTTAGAAATACGATAATCAAACTTTCAGCCATATTGGTCATAGCTTACGGCTGCTTTACGATTTACAACGGATACAAATATCTCACTCAACCCGAAAGAACGCTTTTACAATGTCATGAAAGTTAGTGATATAGACTAAAGTATTATGATTTCTTTCAACTGAAGATTATTAAGTTTAGTATCAGCAATATTGGAATATAATTTCAATATATTTATCACCGCACCAACAAATATTCTTAAATTTTGAGAGTACGGGAAGGAGTGAGATATGTGTTTAAAAAACTGTAGGACTAACTTGTTAATTCAAAGTTTTTTAGATGCATAGATCGCTTCTTCCCGTACTCCCCGAAGGGTGCGGTGATTTTGTCCATACTCTTCGTTAGATTTTTTCGAATTCGCTACGGCGAGTCCTTCAAAAATCCGCCTTGATTATGAACAAAATCACCGCATCAAAAATTAAGTATATTTGTTGGTACGGTGATAATCAAGGAGACCATTATGTCAGACAAAACAAAACAACAGTTAGAAACCATCATCGCTCTAAACAAACAAAAAGAGGAGTTGGGAAATATCGACCTTCACAAAACAAGAGAACTGCTTATGGACGCGGGTGCGATACTGCTTGATGTCAGACCGCCGGCCAAAGTAAACGGTGAAAATGCACAAGAAGCCGGCATAGCAAACGCTTATTTTACTCCATATCCGGAATTTTCCGATTTTTTGGATCTTTTGCCTTCAGATCACACAACACCTATCGTAACGGCTTGCGTAAAAGGTTGGTACGCAAATCGTATCATGGGATATCTGGAAATGATGGGATATGAAAATGTTTATGCTTTAAATACAAATATCGAAGATCTTATAGAAGTTCATCACGCTCATGCGGATAAATAAAATCAATATATCCTGCTCATTACGAGCAGGATAACTTCAACAGACTACCCTATCCTATCGTCGCATCTTTTGAGCGTTTTTTAAAGTACTCTTTATCAACGCCGCAAAGCGGACATTTGCCGGGCGCTTTTTTACCTCTGTGAACATGTCCGCACACTTCGCAAACATACTTCTCTTCTTCACTGCTTTCAAAGAACCCCTCATCTATAAGAGCTTGCTTTAACGCAAGATATTCGGCTTCATGCTCAACCTCGACTTTTGCGATAGCGCTAAAGAGTCTGGCTATAGCTTTTTGATCCTCTTCTTTTGCGATAGCGGCAAAGTTTGGATACATGATTTCATGTTCGTATTTTTCGCCATCGGCGGCATATTGAAGATTTTTTTGCGTCGTGTCTAGCTCAATATCGTTTACGAGTTTATTATATGCTTTAAACTCCGCAAAAGCATGATATTTTTCATTAAGGGCGGCTTCTTTGAAAAATCTAGCGATTCTATGAAGTCCTTCATTTTGGGCGACCTCGGCAAAAAAATCATACTTATTTCTCGCTTGAGACTCGCCGGCAAAAGCTTTCATAAGATTTACGGCCGTTAAATTTTCGGTTATACACTCCATATCTTCGCCGCAACAAACAAGCGTTCCGCCGCCGACTTTTTGCACCTCTACCTCGTTACCGCATTTATTACATCTATAAGTTTCATACTCTCTCATTGTTTTCCTTTAAAGTTTGTTCTTTATACTATCGACAAATTCGGTAATATCATCATGAAGAGCTTGAAGATCTTCTTCATGTTCAACCTCATCCGCCAAGATTTCACTCACTATGTCATAAGTTACGATATCTTTATCTTTTGTTATTTCCGCAAGCTCGGAATATGTACTAATAGCGCACTGCTCGCCTTTTATGGCATCTTGTAAAATAGCAACGACATCAAAGTCATTCGGTGTTTCATATCCGCAGTTTGTATGCGTAAACCAGTCGTTTGGACTAAGAAGAGGAGTTCCCCCAAGTTGTAAGATTCTATCCGCAACCATATTTGCGTGTCTTAACTCATCGCTCGCATGCTGATCTAATTCAGCTATTGCCGCATCTTTCATGATTCCTTTTATCACTTTCGATTCTATAAAATATTGATAATAAGCAAGCCATTCATCGGCATAGGCT
>JALWKJ010000055.1 GCA_027081495.1 Campylobacterales bacterium
AATATTTAGAGTTAACAAACGACAATGTTAAAGATACTATTGCAAAAGGCGTAACGCTGGTTGATTTTTGGGCTCCATGGTGTGGACCTTGTCGTATGATAGCCCCGGTTATCGAAGAGTTGGCTGAAGATTTTGACGGTAAAGCCAAAATTGCCAAAGTAAATACCGACGAAGAGCAAGATATCGCGATTCAGTACGGTATTAGATCTATTCCTACTCTTCTTTTCTTTAAAGACGGCGAACTTGTAGATCAGATGGTCGGAGCCGCCGGAAAACAGGTGTTGGCGGATAAAATAGATTCGCTTTTATAATGTTCGGCGATTTTTATTTCGATAAGGTTTTTCGCGCTTGTTGAAAAAAAATCCAAAAAGAGGGAGTCCTTTCTCCCTCACTTATGTGTTTGCATCATTCTTCGGCGCTTTGATGGTTGCAGGCGCGTTTGCCTACTATAACTATAAGTTTTCCGAGTATAAGTTTTTTGATTTTAGTGAACATGTTTTTTATACCAAAAGCGATATTTTTACTCCGAAATCACAAAAATACACGGTGCTTGTCTATAGCTCAAATATGCAAAACGGTAAAGAAATTTCCCAAAAACTTATAAAAGATAATCCCATTTTAGCAATCGATCTTTATCAAAAGAGATTTAAAGCAGAAGATAGTATGATTGCGATTACCGGCGGTATGAATACTCTTTTAAAATTTATACAACGCTTTAATATTTATGAAATCCCTTGCGCTTTTGAGATTAAGAGATTTAAAAACCAAAGATACAAACAAAACAGTCCGATAGAGGTTATTGAATAATGAGTAAATATAACTTAGGAGTTAGGAGAAAAAGATGCTTGATTTAGCGATTATCGGCGGAGGACCCGCCGGATTAACGGCCGGCTTATACGCTACTAGAGGCGGCTTGAAAAATGTAACTATGTTTGAAAAAGGCATGCCCGGCGGTCAGATTACACAAAGCAGTGAAATAGAAAATTATCCCGGTATAAAAGAGGTGGTTACGGGAATGGAACTTATGGAACCCTGGCCTGAGCAATGTATGCGTTTTGGTTTAAAACATGAGATGGTCGAGGTGCTAAAAGTTAGTAAAGATGAGGATTGTTTTACAATTTTTTTAGCTACAAATAAAGAGATAAAAGCCAAAAGCGTCATAGTTTGCACGGGCAGCACGCCAAAAAGAGCCGGTTTTGAAGGTGAAGATGAATTTTACGGAAAGGGAGTGAGCAATTGTGCGACATGCGACGGCTTTTTTTATAAAGATAAAGAGGTGGCTGTGCTTGGAGGGGGAGACACCGCTCTTGAAGAGGCTATCTATCTTTCCAATATATGTAAAAAAGTTTATGTTATACATAGAAGAGAAGAGTTTCGCGCGGCTCCCGCTACCGTTTCAAAAGTAAAAAACAACCCAAAAATCGAGCTTATATTAAATTCCGGTATAAAAAAGGTTTACGGATCAAATATGGGTGTCGAAGGAGTTATCGTTTCTTGCAAAGATGGAAGCGACATAGACCTTAAGGTTCCCGGAATCTTCGTATTTGTCGGAATGAATGTAAATAACGGGGTTTTAAAACAAGAAGACGGAAGTTATCTTTGCGATTTAAACGAATATGGCGAAGTGATAGTTGATCTTAGCATGAGAACTTCGATAAAAAACCTTTATGCCGCCGGAGATATCCGTATCGAAGCTCCAAAACAGGTTGTATGCGCCGCAGGCGACGGAGCAGTTGCGGCATTGCAGGTAGTGGCTAATTCACACTAAATTTTATTTCAAGGAAAAAAATATAATGATAAATGTTGGAATACACGGCGCAACGGGAAGGGTTGGAGAACTTCTTATAAAAAATCTTCAAAACGACAAAATCGCGAGAGCATCTACGCTACATGCTTTAGAGGAGTTTAATATACCCGTACCCTCATATTCGCTTGTAACAAACGATACGAAAACTCTTCTTCAAAAAAGCGATGTCGTGATAGATTTTTCTTTAAACGAGGGTACCGAAAAACTTCTCGAATGTGCGCTGGATAACAATGCGAAACCGCTTGTTATAGGTACTACCGGTTTAAATAAACATCAGTTAAATCTCATGAGAGAAGCTTCCAAATATATGCCGATCTTATATGCTACGAATATGTCTTTGGGAGTTGCGATACTCAATAAACTAGCTTTTTTGGCAAGCGAGGCTTTAAATGATTTTGACGCGGAGATAGTCGAAATGCATCATCGCCATAAAAAAGACGCTCCAAGCGGAACGGCTCTTACTTTGGCCGAACATGTAGCCGCCGCTAGAGGATTGGAGTTAGATAAAGTGAGAGTAAGCGGAAGAGACGGGAATATAGGCGCTAGAAATAAAGACGAAATAGCCGTTATGGCGCTTCGAGGAGGCGATATAGTAGGCCGTCATACGGTCGGATTTTATAATGACGGCGAGTTTATAGAGTTAAATCACACGGCTACCAGTAGAGACACTTTTGCAAAGGGTGCGATAAAAGCCGCTAAATGGCTTGTAAAACAGGAAAACGGTCTGTATAAAATAACAGACTGTTTGGGGATTTAGGAAAATTTATGTGTGCAGTAGTCGGTGTCTTTAATGTTAAAAACGCTTCAAAGGTTGCATACTACGCGCTTTTTGCGATGCAGCATCGCGGGCAAGAAGCTTCGGGAATCAGTTCAAGCGACGGAAAACAGATCTATACAAGAAAAAGAAGAGGTCTTGTAACCGAAGTTTTTTCGGATGAAGATACTTTCGAGTTTTTAAAAGGCTCAAAGGCTATCGGACATAACAGATATTCTACCGCGGGCAGTAGTTCTATTTTAGATGCGCAGCCAATCGCCGCTAAATATCTTCTTGGAGAGATAGCTATCGCCCATAACGGAAATCTTATCAACAAAGACGAGGTTAGAGAGAAGCTTATCAAAGAGGGTGCGATTTTTCAATCCTATATGGATACCGAAAATATTATTCATCTAATAGCAAGAAGTCAGAAAGACAATCTTCAAGACCGTATCAAGGAGGCTCTTGATCAAATAAAAGGGGCGTATTGTCTCTTGATACAAAGCCGCACAAAGATGTTTGCGATTAGAGACCGTTACGGAGTAAGACCTCTCTCTTTAGGGGCGTTTGAAAATGGAGGTTATATAGTCGCAAGCGAGACTTGCGCGTTTGATCTTGTGGGCGCAAAATTTGTTAGAGAGATAAAACCGGGAGAGATGGTCGTTTTTGAAAAGAAAAAGGAGCCCAAGTCGTATCAGCTTTATGAACCCGATCCGAGACCTTGCGCATTTGAGTATATATATTTTGCAAGACCCGACAGCATAATCGACGGCAAAAATGTTTATGAAAAACGAATAGAGATGGGAAAAAGATTGGCGAGAGAAAATCCCGTTGAAGCGGATCTCGTATTGCCAGTACCCGATAGCGGAGTAGCCGCGGCTTTGGGATACTCTAAGCAAAGCGGGATTCGTTTTGAAAACGCGATAGTAAGAAACCATTATGTCGGAAGGACATTTATAGAGCCTATTCAAGAGATGAGAGATTTGAAAGTTAGGTTAAAACTTTCGCCCATCAAGTCCATCATAAACGGTAAAAGAGTCGTTGTTATAGACGATTCGCTTGTAAGAGGAACGACATCTAAGCAGATTATTAAAATGCTAAAAGACGCCGGGGCGAAGGAAGTGCATTTTAAATTAGCCTCGCCCCAGATAAAACACCCTTGTCGATACGGGATAGATACTCCAAGTTATAAGGAGCTTATAAGCGCCAATATGAGCGATGAAGAGATTAGAAAATATATCGGAGCCGATTCGCTCTCTTTTCTCTCGCTCGAAGGATTGATAGAGAGTCTCGGCAAAGAAACGAAATACTCTCTTGTAAGTTTTGACGGTAAATATTTTATCCGATAAATATGAGAGAAATTTTAACCGCCGGGCGCTATTTTCGCCGAAAATTCGGATGCAATGTCTATAAAGCGCCTATCTCCATACTCGGATTTACATGTCCTAATATCGACGGCAGGGTCGCTAAGGGAGGATGTACATTTTGTGAAAACGAGTCTTTTAGTCCAAACCTTTTAGAAAAATCTTCGAGAAAATTTTATCTAAATCCAGACTCGCTAGATAACCCCCATCTTCAAAAACAGCTTCAACAGATAAGAAGTCAGTATAAATATACAAAAACAAAATTGGAAAAAAAATTCGGCGCAAAAAAATTTATAGCATATTTCCAATCCTTTACAAACACTTATGCTCCCATAGATACATTAAAAACACTTTACAAGGAGGCCTTGGCTCAAGAAGAGTGTATAGGGTTAAGTATCGGCACAAGAACCGATTGCGTAAACGACGAAATACTAAAATATTTATCGACTCTTTCAAAAGATAAAGAGATATGGATAGAGTATGGTATTCAGAGTGTTTATGACGAGACTTTAAAAGCGATCAATCGAGGGCATAGCGTAAAAAATATGAAAGAGTGGATCATAAAGAGCAAAGAGTATGGATTAAATGTTTGCGGACATTTGATATTTGGACTTCCGGGAGAAAATCAATCAATGATGCTCGATAGCGTCGAGGCCTCGATTGATATGAAGGTCGATTCATTAAAAATACATCCTATGTATGTTACCGAAAATACCGCTTTGGCGATTGAATATAAAAAAGGCAGATTTGCGCCCATAACCGAAGAGGATTATATAGATACGCTTATAAAAGCGATAAAAATGCTTCCAAAAGAGATCATAATTCAAAGGGTAACCGCGGGAATTGACGACGCCTCGCTTTTGTCTCCTTTGTGGTGTAAAAACAAACATATGCAGATGGAGAATATTCGCAAAGCCTTTTTGCAAAACGGTCTGCTTTATTAGAGTTTATATGTTAAAATAGTTTAATTTATTTTAGGAGAATTTGAATGTTCATGAAGGGCAAAAAAGGATTAATAGTCGGTATAGCCAATAATAAATCAATTGCGTACGGAATAGCAAAAGCTTGTCGTAATCAGGGCGCTTCGCTGATATTTACTTATCTAAACGACTCGATTAAAAAAAGGGTTATTCCGATAGCTAAGGAGCTTGAAAGCGATTATGTCTATGAGCTCGATGTTACTAAAGACGATGATCTTAAGGCTTTAACGAAAAGTTTAAAAGAAGATATCGGCGAAATAGACTTCATAGTTCATTCCGTTGCTTTCGCTCCGAGAAGATCGCTTGAAGGAAGTTATCTTGATACATTAAGAGATGATTTTTCTCTTGCTATGGATACATCCGTTTATTCGCTTGTCGCGCTTTGTAGAGCATGCGAAGATATTTTGAGTAAAGAAGCTTCTATTTTGACGCTTAGTTATCTTGGAGGTCCCAAATATGTGCCAAACTACAATGTTATGGGGGTTGCCAAAGCCGCTTTAGAGGCAAGTGTTAGGTATCTTGCGGTGGATTTGGGGGCGAAAAACGGTATTCGCGTAAATGCCGTAAGCGCGGGTCCCATAAAAACTCTCGCCGCGAGCGGAATAGGGGATTTTAAGAATATTCTAAACTGGAACGAAATAAATTCTCCTCTTAAAAAAAATGTTACAATCGATGAAGTCGGGAATAGCGGCATGTATCTTTTAAGCGATCTCTCAAAAGGGGTGACCGGAGAAATTCACTATGTAGATGCCGGTTACAATATCATGGGAATGTGTGCGGTTGAAAGAGATGAGAACGGGCAAATGGTTATATGCTGGGATAAACAAAAATAGAATATGAGACAATTCGCTCAAAAACTGCTTTATGTAGCTTTGATGCTTTTTATCATATCTCTTATCTCTTTTTTGGCGATTCACGCGGCGCCTAACTCGTTTTTTGCCAGCGGGGAGTTAAACCCGAATATTACTAAAGAATCTATTGAACATCTAAAAGAGGTGTACGGACTAGATAGACCCTTGTTTGTACAGTTTTTTTCTTGGATATGGGCTCTTTTGCACTTTGATTTCGGAATCTCTTTTGCAAGCGGAAAACCGGTTAAAGATGAAATACTCTCAAGAATTCCGATAACATTGATCATTAATGCGATATCTATGGTTTTTATCTTTATTATATCTTTGTATTACGGGATAAAAAGCGCGATGAAGCCCTATAGCGCGCTTGAGAGAAATTTAAAAAGATTTTCTCTTGTAAGTTACTCTATACCCTCATTTTATCTAGCGTTGCTTCTTATAATCTTTTTTTCGGTCAATCTCGGGTTGTTTCCGATTTCAGGACTCGAATCGATTGAGCCAAAAGAGGGTATATGGAAATTTTTAGATAAAGCTTGGCATCTTGTACTGCCTATTTTCGTGATAGTTTTTGGGGGTATAGGAACTCTTGCTATGTATGTCAGAAGTTTAACGGTCGAAATTATGAAAAGCGATTATATATTTTTTGCAAAAGCAAGAGGCGTTGACGATAAGACGATTTTAAGAAGATACATACTTCCAAATCTATCGCCGCCCATTATTACGATGCTTGGACTTTCACTTCCCGGACTTATAGGAGGAAGCGTGATTTTGGAGTCGATATTTGCGATCGACGGCATGGGGCTTTTGTTTTATCAAAGCGCTATGAGCCGAGATTATCCGGTAATCATGGGTATTTTGATTATATCCGCTTTTTTAACGCTGAGTGGAAATATAATAGCGGATCTCGTTTTGTTAAAACTAAATCCCTATTTTAAAAAATAAACTTTTTAGTCGCCAAACAGCGCTTTAAGAGCGTCGGGATTACTTTGAGACTCTTTGTCTTTTTCTTTAGATGCGCTATCGCTTCCGCCCAGTTCTACAAGCTCTATTTCATAACCGGTCAACATAGACGCAAGGCGGATATTTATACCGCTTTTTCCTATGGCTTTTGATTTTTGATCTGAAGGAAGGGTGACGATCGCTTTTTTATCTTCGATTCGCACCGAAGAGATTATAGCGGGCGACATCGCTCTTGATATGAACTTTTCGGGAATCGAGCTATATTCTATACAATCGATGTTTTCACCATGAAGTTCTTTGCTGACGGCATTTATTCTAACCCCTTTAGTACCTACGGTCGCTCCCACCGGATCGACATTCATTGCTACGGATGATAACGCAATTTTCGCTCTTTCTCCGGGAATTCTGGCACATGAATGAATTACCACCAATCCGTCTTTGATTTCAGGTACTTGAAGTTCAAGCAATCTTTCTAAAAATTTTGGCGTCGTTCTTGAAACTTCTATCTGCATTCCGAGTTTCTTGTCTATATAAACACGACGAATTACGGATTTTACCGTGTCCGTAGGTTTGAATTTTTCACCTTTTATGCGACTTTTCATAGGAAGCACGGCTCGAACTTCGCGGTATTCCAAAAAAGTGTTTTCTTCGGAATCAACGCTTGTAACGGGCGCGCTTATTAATTCGCCTATTTTTTCTTTATATTTTCCGAAAATATTTTGTTCAAGGAGTCTTTGGATATGGTATTCAAGCTCTTTATAGAGTATTGCCGCGGCGGTTCTTCCCATATTGTCAAGACTTAATTGATATGTGATCTCATCGCCTATTTCAACGCCTTCATCCGCTTCTTTCGCATCGCTTATCGCTATAAATTTTTCACCGTCTTCGCTATTTTGGGATAATCTTTCGTCTTCATTATCGACGACAAGGACTTTTTGAAAAAGAGTAAGTTCTTTATTTTTCTCATCAATATGCACGGCATAGTCGTAATTTTCACCAAATACTTTTTGGGCGGTTTTTATGAGCGCCGTAGAAACGGCCTCTTTCGCTTCATCGATTCTAAGACCCTTTTCATGAGCAATAGATTCTATAATATTGATTATTTTTTCCACTTTTACGCCGCTCCTTGTTTTTGATTTTTTAACTAAAATATAGTAGATAGATTGTGCCGCTGAGTAGGAGCAAAATTATAGTTAAAATTTCCTTAAGTTTTGCTGTGTTAAGTGCTTAATATACTATTTATGCAAATATTGCTATACTCTTAGATTAAATTATTTAAGGGTTCGTTTATGACATTGAAATTGGCAAAGCAAGATAAAGATGCTAAGCAAAAAACAATAAAACTTGAAGATATAGCAAAAGAGATAGAAAAATCGGGACAAAAAATTTTCTATTTCGATCAAAACAATGCCCATAAAGATCTTGTCGCATTGGTCGATTTTTTTGAAGAAAAAGGATATAGCGTTTATCTAAGAGAGGTGAAGTTCGGTCTTGATGAAAACGATTATTTGTATGAAGTTCATATCTTATAAGGTCTATTTTGTCTAAAAAGCTATTTATACAGACAATCGGCTGCGCTATGAATGTTCGCGATAGTGAGCATATTATCGCCGAGCTTGGACAAAAAGAGGATTTTGAACTCATCGACAGATATGAAGATGCAGATCTTATTCTGATAAATACTTGCAGTGTTCGCGAGAAACCGGTTCAAAAACTTTTTTCCGAGATAGGGCAGTTCAATAAAAAGAAAAAAGCCGGCGCGAAGTTGGGAGTATGCGGTTGTACGGCAAGTCATCTCGGAGAGGAGATTATTAAAAGAGCGCCTTATGTCGATTTTGTATTAGGGGCTAGGAATGTTTCAAAAATTACCGATGTCATCCATAAAAAAGGAGCCGTTGAGGTTGATATAGATTTTGATGAGAGTTCATATGTTTTTAGCGATTTTAGAAATAGTCCATATAAGGCTTTTATAAATATCTCCATAGGATGCGACAAACAGTGCACCTTTTGCATCGTTCCTTCAACCAGAGGAGAAGAGATATCTATTCCCGCCGAATTGATCGTAAATGAAGCGAAAAAAGCGGCAAAAAACGGAGCGAAAGAGATTTTTTTACTCGGTCAAAATGTAAATAATTACGGCAAAAGGTTTAGCGATAGCGGTAAAAATATCGATTTTCCCGATCTTTTGGAGATGATAAGCGAAATAAAAGAGATCCAAAGAATTAGATTTACCTCTCCTCATCCTCTTCATATGGACGATAGATTTTTAAAAGTTTTTGCCTCAAACGAGAAAATCTGCAAATCTATGCATATGCCTCTTCAAAGCGGTTCTACTAAAATCTTAAAAGAGATGAAAAGAGGATATACAAAAGAGTGGTTTTTAGATCGTGCGCAAAAATTAAGACAGAGCGTTCGAGGCGTTCATATAAGCACCGATATAATCGTCGCGTTTCCGGGTGAAAGCGAAGAGGATTTCGCTCAAACGATGGATGTCGTAGAGAAAGTGAAGTTTGAACAGATTTTTAGTTTCAAATATTCCCCCCGTCCCTTGACAAAAGCCGCTTTAATGGAGCAAGTCGATCCGCAAGTCGCCTCAAGGCGTCTTAAAACTCTTCAGGATCGTCAAAACGAAATTTTAGATGAAATATCCTCCAAACAAAAAGGCAAAATATATGAAGTCTATTTTGATGAGTTAAAAAGCGGTGGAAAAATCGTTGGAAGAAGCGATAACAACTTCATGGTCGAAGTTGTAGGAAGTGAAGAGCTACTTGGAAAAATCGTCCCCGTAAAGATCGTTGAGCCAAAAAGGATGGTACTTTATGGGGAAGTTGTTAAGCAAACGGCTTAAGCGAAAGATTTTACTTGTCGTCATACCTCCTTTGGGGTATCTCTTTATCAAGTTGTTATACGCTACATGTAAAAAGAGATTTCACCTGCCCAAAGAGGGTTACATATCGCCTTCGATTGTATCGTTTTGGCATGGCGAGATATTGATGAATCCTTTTTTGTATAAAAAATATATGAAAAATGTTAAAATGTCATTAATGATAAGCGAACATTTTGACGGAGAGCTTATAGCTAGAACAGCCGGTTTTTTTGGTTTCGGATTTATTCGCGGCAGTAGTTTCAAAGGCGGCGTCAAAGCTTTGAAAGAGAGTTTCGGAAAAATCGACAAAGGCGAGAGCATAGCCATAACGCCTGATGGTCCAAGAGGTCCAAGACATACTGTAGCCGACGGTATCGTCATGATAGCGCAGAAAAAAAACATACCGGTTATAGTCTATAGATACAAGGCTTCGTCATTTTGGCAAATCAATAGCTGGGATCGTTTTATTATTCCAAAACCTTTTTGCAGGCTTGATTTTTATGCAAGCAAACCGTTTTATATCACCGGTATGAGTCGGGAAGAAGCAAAAAAAGCGATAAAGGAGAAACTAAGTCATGTTTAAAGCCCTATTTACCGCTTTGTCTATTTTTTTAATTATAATGATAATCTTTTTTTTCGGTTTCAGCGATTCTTATAGATACTCTATGGAGGCTAGGGTGAAGTATTTTCTAGGAGATTATCAAGAGGCGAGAGATTTGGCTAAAAAGGCATTTGATTTAGACCCTTATAATAAAATGGCTTTTTCTATTTTGGCTCAGAGTAAAATCTCCGCGAAACTGGTTGATTATATAAAAGAATCTGATAATTATTTAAAAAAAATAGAGTTTTTAACAAATAAACAAAATTTTAGTAATCGTGATAAAATAAAGATCAAGATGATAACCGAAGTTATGATGCAAAAATTTCAGAAACTAAATCCAACCGTCATGACCAATAAAGAGCTGTATGCTCAGTGTATAAAGCGATATAAAAAATTTAAAACGATCTATGAAAAATTATTTCAAAAGCCAGAGTAAAAAATTTCTATATTATCTGGAAAATAATTTAAGTTATTCGAAAAATACGATATATACTTACAAAATCAATCTTGATGAAGCTTTGAATTATCTAAACATCGAAGAGAGTGATGGAGTTTATCTAATCGATTTTATGCCTTATCGTTTAAAGATAGTCGGTCAAAACAAAAAAACGATTTATAAAAAAATATCTATCGTCAAATCATATGCTAACTATTTGCGAGAAAAAGGTATCTCTTTAAAACTTTTAAATGACGACAATATAAAAATACCCAAAACGCTTCCAAAACCCGTAGCAAGAAATCACATATGCGAAGCTTTGCGAAAATGTGAAATTCAAGAGAAAATACTTCTGAAAATGGCATATTCGTTGGGTCTTCGCGTAAGTGAAATTTCAAATTTAAAAATTAAATCTATTAAACAAGAATGGGTGTTGATTAAAGGAAAAGGTGATAAAATCAGACAGTTGCCGTTGCTGAAAAGTTTACAAGAAGAGCTTTTTAGATATATCGAAGATGAAAAACCGGGAGTTTATCTGTTTGAAAAATCAGGAAAAAAATTGAGTGAAAATCAAATTCGATACAAAATAAAAAAGATTTTTGAAAAAATAGGTATCAGAGCTACTCCTCATCAGTTAAGACATGCCTTTGCAAGCGATTTACTGCAAGAGGGCGCGAGAATTACGGATGTTAGCGAACTTTTAGGGCACTCTTCGCTTGAGACGACTCAGATATATACGAAATTGACCGGCAACATCAAAATGCATCACTACAAAAAAGCGCATCCGATGTGCAAGGAGAGAGATGGGACTGTTTAAAGCCATAAAAAAGCAGATGACAAATCAATTTATCGCGGTTGTCGTATATGAAGAGAGTTGTTCCATAAAAGTCAAACGGATAAAAAAAAGGGAGACTCTCTTAGAGGAAGAAAAAGAGTTTGAGCTTCACTCCAAAGAGAGATTGTCTAAAGATGCCATAGATTATATTCAGATACTTCAAGAAGAGGTGGAGCAGACATATATAATTTTATTTTTAAATTCATACGGTCAAGGAGTAGTGCCGTCTTGTCTAAAATCCGATTATAAAAAATATCATATAGACTATAACAATGTTAAAGAGATATGTATAGATAAAAAATATTCTATATACGCGTCGCTAATCGATATAAAATGGGCCGAAAAGCTCTTTTCTCAAACCGGAATAGATTTTATATTTTCGCCGTTTTTGATTTTGCATTCTCTTATAAAAAGCGATTTGTCAAAAAACGGCGATAGCATAGTTTTATATATGATGAATTGCGTTAATTCAATAACGGTGATGATATTTAAAGAAAAGCGTTTGTTATACGGCGCATTTATAAACATAGCCAAAGAGGAAGATCTTTTAAACAGCGATTTTGAAGGCGACGATCAAGAAGATGATTCTTTGGAAGACGAAATGCTCGAAGAGATCGATTTGGATATGGAAATGGAAGAAAATCCCGAGATAATGGATATTCTCGAAGATGCGCAAAAGGATCAAAAACAGAGTGAAAATGAAAATGTAGAAGTTTTGCATAGACTATTTGGTCAGGATCTTAGATTGGTTAAATATTTTGACGCATCGCTTAGAGAATTTTACGAAAACGATTTATATGACAGCGACTTCATAACCGCCGTAAAAATATACGATAGCTGCGATTTAAGCCAAGAAGTGATTGAGTATTTAAAAGAACAGTTGCTGGTTGACATAAAAAAAGAGCCTATAAATTTACATGATCGTTTATTAAAGCTCGCTATGGCGGAGACGGATATAAATGTATAGCTTTATTAAGCCTCGAAAGAAGAGAATACTTGATCGAATAAGCGCGCTCTGGTTATCTTTTATCGTATTGGTAGCGATCGGTTTGGTCGTATTTGGGATAATTATTCATTATAAATCTTCTTTTTATATAAAGATGCTTGACTCTTTGCATCAACAAAACGAAACGGTATCAAAACAGGTTAAACGACTTGAGCGAAATGTCATGCTAGTCAATTCTCAGAAAAAGATTTTTGACGAAGTAAAGAAAACGAACGATATCTTGAAAGTAAGCATGAAGAATCTTTTCGATCTAATTCCCGACCAAATAACTTTAACAAGCGTCGTAATGGAAAAAGAGTCGCTGCTTTTAAAGGGATACTCCGCAAGCAAAGAGGCATACACGCTTTTGCTCCAGCCGCCTCTTAAATCGATTTTCGCAAAAAGCGTAGTAAAGTTTAAAAAAGCAAAAGACGGAAAAATTGAATTTGAGTCTTTAAATACCGTAGAGCCGGAGGGAAAATAGTGAAAAACGGTTCAGACAACAAAACGCTTAGATTCGTAATATTTATTCTCGTTTTTATGATAGTAGTAATGTTTTTCGTATTTATATTCGTTATTCCTTCGATAAAAACATATAAAAGCAAAAAAGCCGAATATTTTTTTCAAAAACGCCAGGAAGCGCAACTGAGAGAAAAACGGCAAACTCTTGAACAAGAGTTGAAAAGTCTGCAAAAAAAATATAAAGATTCTCTCGGGTCGTTTGCTAATGATTTCAATAAGAGCGGTTTTTTGACTCTTGCAAAGCGATATTTTAGCAATGTGAGCTTAAAAGAGATAAAAAAAACAAAGAGTGAAAGCGGCTTGGATATTTACGAATTTCATGCAGATTTCAATGCCGATACTCCGATTAAATTTTATGAATTTGTCGATGCGTTAAAAGGCATCGATAATGTTATAAAGATCAATTTCCCGGTAGTTTTGCAAGCCGTCAACGATAAAATAGACCTTAAATTTAATATGAGCGTTTATCATGTTAAAGAAAAATAATTTTTTCTAAAAATTCAATGTTCTTTTGACCTGTTGTAAATAAAAATAAGATTACTAAACTTTTTTTTGTTTAAATATCATAATTTATACCATATAAAGTTATATAAGTTTACTTTAGTTAGAATATAGCGCACTAATATTTTAAAAGGAGTGAAAATGAAAATTTTTACGAAAAGTTCAGTAGTACTAGCAGTAGTCGCTGCAGTTGCTCTTAGTGGCTGTGCAGAAAAGAAAGTCTGCAATACGCCCGTAGTAGCTAAAAAAGTCGCGGTTGCAAGCGTTGACAACAGAGATGCGGAAATTAAAGCGCTTCAAGCGGAATTGGCCGAGGCAAGAGCGAAATCCGCAAAAGTCGTAACCGTTACGAAAACCGTACAAGGACCAAGCGAACTCTATCCGCCAAACGCAGAGCCGGGTAAATGTTACGCGAGAGTTCTTACTCCTGCCAAGTATGAGCTTAAGACAGAAAAAGTTCTTGTGAGAGAACCGGGTGAAAAGATTAAAGTCATACCCGCAAAATACGGCTATAAAACCGAGAAAGTTCTTGTAAAAGAAGCTAGTGAAAGAATTGTACCCGTACCGGCTACCTATAAAACGGTAAAAGAGAAAATTCTTGTAAAACCAGCTAGCGAAAGATTGGTAAAAGTACCTGCAAAATATAAAACCGTAACCGAGAAAGTTCTTGTAAAGCCGGCCGCGACTATGTGGAAAAAAGGTAGAGGTTTAGTAGAGAAAGTTAACGGTACTACCGGTGAAATCATGTGTTTGGTAGAGACTCCTCCGGTATATAAAACAATTACGAAAAAAGTTCTTGTTACTCCGGCAACAGTAAAAAAAGTTCCGGTTCCTGCAGTTTATAAAACCGTAACAAAAAGAGTGGTCGCTACTCCCGCGACAACAAAAACGGTTCCGGTTCCCGCGGTTTACAAAACCGTTAAAGTCAAAACTATTATCGAGCCTGCAAAAACACAAACTATACCTATCCCGCCGGTATATAAAACAATTACGAAAAAGATCAAAGTCGCAGATCCTGTGCTTCAATGGAAAGTAGTTAAGTGTAGAACAATTATTCATTAATTACACTTTTTTTCAAACAAAGACATAGAGAATTTCCTCTCTATGTCTTTTCTTCTTTACAAAACACGGGATTTGCGCTAAAATATTTTATGCGCTGCTTGCTTTGTCTAAATCTCTCTTTACAGCTTATTTGCAAAAAATGTCAAAATATCTACTGCAAACCAAATCGCACGACAAGAGAACTTCCCGATGGATTTAAAATATATAGTTTTTACAAATATAAAGAGATAAAAGAGCTTTTAAAAACAAAACATACCCATGTCGGCGCCGGTGTTTATGAGATTCTCGCAAAGAATTCGTTTGCCTATTTCAAGAAGGAGTTTTTGTTTAGCGAAGAGGTTTTGGCCGTCGCGATTGACGATTTTCCCCAAAGCGGTTACTCTCATACGGCGATACTGGCAAATGCGCTAAAAAGTAAAAATATAAAAATCCGTTTTGGAGCGCTTAGAGCAAAAAATAGAGTAAACTATTCAGGTAAAACTCTCGAGTACAGATTGAATAATCCTAGAGATTTCGTATATACTCCAGGCAACTTAAAAAATGTTATTTTGATAGATGACATAGTAACGACTACAACGACTATTTTTCAGGCGAAAGAAGCGGTTTTAAAAACGGGTTCAATCCCGTTGTTTGGGCTTACTCTCGCTGACGCAAGAGATATATAAGAGCCTTTTAGATAAAATATCTAAATTTACTTAATAAAAGGTAACAAAATGGCAAATGACCTTTTTGAAAACGGCGACAACATAGACGATATCAATATCGAAGACTCTATTAAAACAAGCTATCTTGATTACTCCATGAGCGTCATTATCGGGCGTGCTCTTCCTGATGCCAGAGACGGGCTCAAGCCCGTTCACAGAAGAATTCTTTACGCTATGAACGAGTTAAATTTAAGTTCAAGAGCTCCATATAAAAAATCGGCTAGAATCGTCGGTGATACGATAGGTAAATATCATCCTCACGGCGATAACGCCGTATATGACGCCCTTGTTCGTATGGCGCAGCCTTTTTCTATGCGTATTCCGCTTATAGACGGGCAGGGAAACTTCGGTTCTATCGACGGCGATAATGCGGCGGCTATGCGTTATACGGAAGCGAGAATGACGACTTTATCGGAAGAACTTTTAAGAGATATCGATAAAGATACCGTTGATTTCGTTCCAAACTATGACGACTCTTTGAGCGAGCCGGATGTGCTTCCATCAAGAGTGCCGAATCTTCTTCTGAACGGTTCAAGCGGAATTGCCGTCGGTATGGCTACAAATATTCCTCCTCATCGTCTCGATGAGTTGATAGACGCGCTCTTGTATATCATCGACAACAAAGATGCCGCTACGCAAGAGCTTCTTGAGATCGTACAAGGTCCCGATTTTCCGACAGGAGGCGTGATTTACGGTAAAAAAGGGATAAGAGACGCATATCTTACCGGCAGAGGCAGGGTAAAAATTCGCGCTAAAACCCACATAGAAAGGAAAGGCCAAAAAGATATTATCATAATCGATGAGCTTCCTTATCAAGTAAATAAAGCAAAACTTATAGAAAATATCGCGAATCTCGTTAAAGATAAACATCTTGAAGGTATAGGCGAAGTTCGAGACGAAAGCGATAGAGAAGGCATGAGAGTAGTCATAGAGTTAAAAAGAGACACTATGAGTGAGATTGTTTTAAACAATCTTTATAAATCTACCTCTATGCAGATGACTTTCGGCGTTATACTTTTGGCGATAGTAAATAAAGAACCTAAGGTTTTTACGCTTCATGAACTTTTAGATCTATTTTTATCTCACAGAAAAACCGTTATTATCAGACGAACGATATACGAATTGGAAAAAGCCAAAGCAAGAGCACATATACTCGAGGGACTTAAAATCGCTCTTGACAATATCGATGAAGTTATCAAAGTTATACGATCGAGCAAAGATACGCCCGAAGCTAGAGAATCTTTAGTCGATCGTTTCGGACTCTCTCTTGTTCAGGCGTCCGCTATTTTGGATATGAAACTTCAAAGGCTTACGGGACTTGAAAGAGATAAAATAGAAAATGAATTGGCTGAACTTTTAAAAGAGATTGAGAGGTTAAGTGCTATTTTAAAAAGCGAAGAACTTTTAAACGAACTTATTAAAGAAGAGCTTATAGAGATAAAACGAAAGTTTTCAACTCCGAGATTAACGCAAATCGTAGAAGATTATGACGAAATCGATATAGAAGATCTCATTCCAAACGAGCCGATGGTTGTAACCATAACACATAGAGGTTACATTAAGAGAGTACCTCTAAAGATGTATGAAAGACAAAAAAGAGGAGGAAAAGGGAAAACGGCTCTTACGACATATGAAGACGATTTTATCGAGAGTTTCTTTACCGCAAATACTCATGATACTTTGATGTTCGTCACCAATTTCGGTCAGCTTTATTGGTTGAAAGTTTATAGAATCCCAGAAGGCAGCAGAACGGCAAAAGGCAAAGCAGTCGTAAATCTCATCAATCTTCAACCCGATGAGAAGATAAAAGCGATTATTCCTACAACGGATTTTGATGAAAAAAAATCTCTTGTTTTCTTTACGAAAAACGGTACCGTAAAAAGAACCAGCCTTGGAGAATTTAAAAATATCAGAAGCGTTGGAGTTAGAGCGATTACGCTTGATGAAAACGATGAACTCGTAACTTCTCAGATACTTCAAGAGGATCATAAATTTATATTTATAGTAACCAAAAAGGGTATGTGCATACGATTCCCATATGAAAATGTTAGAGAGATGGGTAGATCCGCAAAAGGCGTAACCGGTATAAAATTTAAAAACGAAGGCGATGAAGTGGTAGGCGCTATTCTTATCAAAGATGAATCGCAGGAGATTTTGGCTCTTAGTGAAAAGGGGATAGGAAAACGAACCGAAGTTTCCGAATACAGAGAACAAAACAGAGGCGGCAAAGGGGTAATAGCTATGAAGCTTACCTCTAAGACGAAAGATCTTGTCGGAGTGACGCTTGTTAATGAAGAGAAAGATCTTATGATTTTGACAAGCAGCGGCAAAATGATAAGAGTCGATATGCAACACATAAGAAAAGCGGGTAGAAATACAAGCGGGGTCATAGTTGTAAGAACCGAAAGTAACGATATAGTCGTAAGTATGGCAAAATGTCCCAAAGAAGAAAAAGAGGATGAGATAGAAGAGTAAAAACTTATCTAAATATTAAACAGTATCATTAAAATAGATCTTAATGAAAATCATGTTATATTAGAAACTATATACTTCTAAAGGGTTATAGTTTCATGAAAATCGCGATTGTCGAAGATGATATAAATATGAGAAAATCTCTTGAAATGTCTATGAAGAATTTCAAAGAGTATGAAATAGTTTTATTTAAAAACGCCATTGAAGCTCTGAAAAAGATCGATTCTTCCTATGAGTTGATCATAACCGATATTACGATGCCCAGAATGAGCGGGCTTGAATTTATAAAAGAGATACATTTTAAATGTTCGATCATTATCATGACCGGCAATGCTACCTTAAATACCGCGATAGAGGCGATCCGCTTTGAAAATGTGAAGGATTTTCTGACTAAACCTTTTGATATAGAAGATCTTTTAAGCGCCATAAAAAGAGTAGAAAAAGTAAAAGAAGTCCAAAGCGCTTATGAAAAAAGATATATAACGAAAGATCGACGCGTAGGCAAACCGGATACTAGAAAAATAAAAATAGAGAGACGGAAACAAGGAAGCGATAGGCGAAAGAAATTTTACGGAACAAGTGAAAAACTTGAACATATAAAAAAAATATTACATAAGGCGGCTAAAACCGACGCTTCAATAATGCTTCTTGGAGAGAGCGGAGTCGGAAAAGAGTTGTTTGCAAAATATATTCATGAAGAGTCTCCCAGATATGCCGGTCCTTTTATAGCCATCAATATGGCGGCTATTCCCGAAAATTTGCTTGAAAGCGAGCTTTTCGGTTACGAAAAAGGAGCTTTTACCGATGCCACGGCATTAAAAAAAGGTCATTTCGAGACCGCGAATAAAGGAACCCTCTTTTTGGATGAGATAGGTGAAATGCCCATATCTTTACAGGCAAAACTTCTTAGGGTCATTCAAGAGAGGGAGATTGTTAGAGTCGGCGGAACGACTCCTACAAAGATAGATGTGAGAATCGTATCGGCGACAAACGCAAATATCATGAATAAAATCAAAAATAAAGAGTTTCGTGAAGATTTGTATTATAGATTAAATACAATTCCTGTTAAAATAGCGCCTTTAAGAGAGAGGAAAGAGGAAGTAATAGATATTGCGACCGAATATCTGTATAGAACATGCAGGCAATATGATCTCTCATATAAAAGCTTAAGCGATGAAGCAAAAGAGATTTTGCTTCAATACGATTGGCCAGGTAATGTCAGAGAATTAAGGTCGGTTGTAGAGCGAGCGGTTATTTTGAGCGAAAGTGATCTTATTGAGCCCGACGATTTGGGGCTCGATGTTCGTATGGGTTAAAAATAGATTTTAAAGGTAATAAAAATGAGAAAATTCAATGTTGCGGTAGTAGGAGCTACGGGAGCAGTCGGAGAAGAGTTTTACAGACTTTTTGAAGAGCATGATTTTCCTATAGCCAAACTCGTTCCGCTTGCAAGCGCAAGAAGCGTAGGCAAAGAGATAGAGTACGCGTCAAGAGCGATAAAAGTAAAAGAGTTGACTTATGAGGTTTTCGAACAAGAAGAGATAGATATAGCGTTTTTTAGCGCCGGCGGTTCTATATCTGCCGAATTTGCCCCTTTTGCGGTCGAAGCGGGAGCGGTTGTCATCGACAATACGAGTCATTTTAGAATGGATGCGGATATTCCGCTTGTCGTACCCGAGGTAAACCCTTCCGATATAGCCCTATGGAAAAATAGAGGCATAATTGCAAATCCAAACTGTTCAACAATCCAGATGGTTCAGGCTTTAAAGGCGCTTGACGACCTTTACGGCATAGTCAGAGTCGATGTAAGCACATACCAGGCGACAAGCGGCGCGGGTAAAGCGGGGATGGAAGAGCTTGTAAAGCAGATGCAGGATTTTTTTGCTTTTAAACTCGATCAAAGCGCTCATGAAGCCTTTAAACATCAGATCGCTTTAAATGTCATTCCCGAAGTCGATATAGCGATGGAAAACGGTTTTACGAAAGAGGAGATGAAGATGGTAAACGAAACTAGAAAAATTCTCCATAAAGATATAGAGATAGCGGCAACTTGCGTAAGAGTGCCGGTTTTAAGATCGCATAGCGAGTCGATTACGGTAACATTTGATCAAAATGTAGATGTCGATGTTGACAAAGTAAAAGAGGCGTTTGCGAATTTTGAAAATCTGGTTGTGATGGATGATCTTCAAAATAGTGTGTATCCTATGCCCATAACGGCTACGGATACCGACATGACTTATGTCGGAAGGATAAGAAAAGATATTTTTAGAGATAATATACTCCATTTTTGGAATGTTGCGGATCAGGTAAGAGTCGGAGCCGCGACGAATTCGCTGCGAATAGCGCAAGCTTGGATGGAACTGGAGGAGTAAATGGAGCACGAAAAAGATGTGCGTTTAAAGGATATAAAAAATAAAGAGATAATAAAAAAACAATCTTTTGTCGAGAGAGTTTTTGAGGCTACGCTTTGGAATAGCAGGTTTTTTGTACTTTTTGCCGTTATATTTAGTATGTTCGGCGCGGTAGCTCTATTTTTAGTGGCAAGCGTTGATATTTGGGGCGTTATTTCGATGGTTTTTGAGACTTATATAAAAGGTCTTCATCCAGAACAGTTTCATGAAAATATCGTAAGCGGACTTATAGGCGCTATAGATCTTTATCTCATAGCGATAGTTCTTATCATTTTCGGTTTTGGGCTTTACGAGCTTTTTATATCCGAGATAGATATCGCAAATCAAGGCTCGTCAAAGATTTTGGAGATTCATTCTCTTGATGAGCTTAAAGACAAACTCGCCAAAGTAATCGTTATGGTGTTGGTGGTGAGTTTTTTTCAAAGAGTTCTTCATACCTCTTATGACGGGGCGTTGGAGATGTTGTATTTTGCGGGTTCTATTCTCGCATTGTCGATAGGATTATATTTTTTACATAAGGGAGGGAGTCATTAGAATGAGTAAAATTTTTGTAGATGCGTGTTTTGGAAAAAAAACCCCATATACGCCGGTGTGGATGATGAGACAGGCGGGGAGGTATTTGCCCGAATATATGAAAGTTAGAGAGCAGGCGGGCAACTTTTTAAATCTTTGTCACAATCCAAAACTGGCGGCTGAAGTTACGCTTCAACCCGTAGATATAGTCGGAGTCGATGCTGCGATACTTTTTTCGGATATTCTTGTCGTGCCCAACGAGATGGGAATGGAACTTGATTTCGTAAAGGGAGAGGGACCGGTTTTTGCCCAGCCTGTAAGAGATGAAGCCGCGCTTGACGCTCTTTTGGGAGGCGAAGAAGCGGCGAAGAAGCTTACCTATGTTTACGATACCATTAAACTTATCAAAGAAGAACTTGCCGATGATAAAGCTCTTATAGGATTTACGGGGGCGCCTTGGACGCTTGCGACATACATGATAGAGGGACAGGGAACAAAGACTTACAATATAGTCAAAAAGCTCATCTACACTAAACCCGAATTTATGCATAAACTTCTCGCAAAAGTCACGGAGGTCGTAAAATACTATCTTGAAAAACAGATAGAATCGGGAGTGGATGTCGTACAGATTTTCGACTCTTGGGCATCGGCTCTTGAAAAAAGTAAGTATATGGAATTTAGCTGGAATTATATGAAAGAGATCGCTTCATATATAAAAGAGAAATATCCGCATATTCCAATTATCATGTTTCCAAAAGGAATACCGGCGTATCTTGATGAAATCGATGGAGATTTTGATGTGTTCGGCGTGGATTGGTCAACGCCTATGGAATTTGCAAAAGAGAGACTTGGAGATAAATATGTGCTTCAGGGAAATATGGAGCCTTGCAGATTATATAGCAAAGAGGCTATCAAAGAGTGCGTAACTTCTCTTGCAAATACCATGAAAAACGAAAGACATATTTTTAATCTAGGTCATGGGATTCTTCCCGATGTACCGGTTGAGAATGCGAAATATTTCGTTTCTCTCGCGCAGGAAGTAAGTCGAAGATAGGAGACTGTCTCCTACCCTATATCCGAGGCACGCTTGGCGGTTTTTTGCTCTTATCGACGGTGTTTGGCGATAAGGGCGCTTTTTCCTGTTTATCGCTTGTATTATTGCATCCGAAAAAAGCAAGCGCTAATATAAAAATCATAAAAAAACGCATTTTATTTCTCCTTTAAATTTTCTAAGAGTTCATAATTGATACTATCACCGTAAAAATAAGCTACAAATGTCTTTGAATCAAAATCGAATATTATCCCTCTTTGAAACGGTTGATAAGGCTCGCTTGTGAGTGTAGAGGATGATTTTATCGGATCAAAGATTCGTATTTTATCGCCTTCAATCTGAAATACTCCAAGATAACTGTTTCGTATATGATCGTATGTTTGATAGGGAAATGCCAAAAGTTCATCGCGTTTTCTAAATGCCAGCGCTTTATGGTTGTATTCTATTTCACTGCGGGCGTAGCTTGCCGGGATAGAATAGCTGTCAACGCTTTTTGGATTTGCGAAATCTTCTACATTAAAAAGCTCTATTTTAAGTCCAAGAGCCCGTCCCTCAGAGGTCGCGTCTCTTCCAAATCCAAGTATATGTGTGGAATCTACCGGATGAAGATAAGATGAAAAACCGTCTATTTTTAATTCGCCGATCTTTTTCGGTTTTTGCGGATCGCTTAAATCGATAGTATAAAAAGGATCGGTTTGTTTAAATGTGACTATATATCCTTTATCTCCCATAAACCTGACTGATCGAATAGTCTCGCCCTCTTTACCCAAACCGCTTAAAACTCCTTGTATAAGAAGAGAATCCTCTATCGATTTTAGCGTGTAAAGAGTATTTTCACTATTTTCTTGCCACCCATTGCCGGTAGTAGTCGCTATTCTTAAAAAATCATTATATTCGCTTAAGCTAAATTGATTTAGTATTCTTCCGTTTACAAAACCAAAGGCATTGTATGAAAGGTCATCTTTCAAATCAAATTTATATATAGCCGATCTCTCTTTATATCTGTTAAAATCAAAATAGATAGGATATTTTGTAGAAACGATATATAAAGCCGTAGGTGAAGCGTAAATCGTATCGCTATAACCCAAAATCGAAACGCTTTGTTTCAATTTTCCCTCAGATATGTTGATCTTGCTTATAGTCGTTATGACGCTTTCTTGATCCTTCTTGTCGGATGCGTAAAAAGTCTGAGGATTTATCAGAGCTTTTTTCGGATCGGAGTTTTTTTGATAGGAAGGCAAAAGTTTTTTATATACGATATTTGGATTATCGTAATCCAGACGATAATACTCACCGTTTTTATCCACATAAAGATCATAGCATTTTGCGTATTTGTTATAATCCATATCCGTTTTGGGCGTAGGCGTCGTCATAGAGACTCTTTTTTCTTCTTTTAAAGGCTCTTTCGTCTTTTTTGGAAGTGATGTTGTACCTCCTCCCCCTCCGCCGCTGCCGCCTTCGTGTGTTTGATCTTGCGGATAGTCTATAGGATAAAAATAGTCTTTACATTCGGGAGCGTTTATATAAATTTTAGGATAGTCGTATTTAATATAGGGATTGAATGTAGTTATAAGATAGAGATTATCATCGACGACGCGGCTGCTGCTAATTTCGCCGTCAAATGTAAATTTGTCAACTCTTTTTATATCCGCTATAGTTGAGATGTCAAATATTTCGACTATCATAGAAGGCGTATCGATTAAGAAATTACTTGAGTTTTCGGAATCGACCGCCGGTTTTAAAGGCTTATAATTTTTGTAGCCGGCAATCGACAATACTATCAAGTAGTCGCCTTTTAGATACATATCTTTAGTATAACCACCCGTTTCAAACGAAGTTATAGGGCTTAGTTTATCGTTTGCTATATTTTCAAAAGTAGTAACATTTATATGCATCGACGGATAGTTTTTGGA
>JALWKJ010000056.1:0-3320 GCA_027081495.1 Campylobacterales bacterium
GTATGAGGCTGTAAAATGAAGCCGAATTTAAAATAGCCGGCCAAAGAGTCGTTATCTATCTCTTTTTTTAATAAATTTGCGCTAAAGATATTTTCAAGCCTGTTACTTATCGCAAAAACTTCATGAGTTAGAGTATAATATAAAGGTTTTGAGTTTGCGATATCCGTAACGCATATAATTTTTTTCTCTTTTTTATCAAAAACGACAAGTGAAAAATTTCCCTCGATAGATTTAAAAGTTTCAAATCTCTCCTCTTCAAGTAGTTTTATCAACGATATATCTTTGTTATAAAAATATCCTTCGAAAATCAGTATGAAATTTTTCGATTCGCGCAGCATCTGTCTGTTTTGGACGCAAAAGAGGATATCGTCTTTTTTGATTTGATAAGAAAAGCCTATATCACAAACGGCGTTTTTTGATGAAACGATTAGAAAACTTCTCATTTGCCGGCTCTTTTTAAAAGATAAAATTCCGTCAAATCACCGTTGAAAAGGTCGCTTTTTATATGTTTAAAGTCTTTAAATTTCAAAAAAACATCGTTAAAAATAGGCGCTCTGTAAACCACATATATATCGTAAATAAATTTTTTGCGCTCTGTTAGGATGTTTGAGAGCACCTTCTTGAAAACTTTGTCGCTAAAGGGATTTAAAAAGTATATGACTTTCGTGTCGCGGGGAAAAACGAAATCTACGGCGTCCATGTGATGAATTTTTACATTTTTTATGCCTAGTATAGAAAGATTTTTTTGTGAGATTTCACAAAGCTTTTTGGAAAACTCTACTCCAATGAGCTTTTTAAAACCGCAATTATAGGCATGAGATAGAAGTTTGCCTTTTCCGCTTCCTATATCTATGAATTTTCCTTTCGTTATGTTTTTTTCAAAATCAAGAAGAGTATTTAGTACATGATTTACCGTATTTTCGCTCGATGAACCGCAGATCGTAGCGTATTTTAAATTATCGCTTTTTATATTTAAAGAGGTTAGTTCATGCGCGTCGAAGTCTATTCCTTTTAATTTATATCCGATATTTTTCGCTATTTTTTCAAGAGTCGTTTTTATACCTTCGTCTTTTAGTTTTTCAAAAACGGTTTTTGCGATATGAAAAATCCCTTTTTGCCTATTTTTCATAAGAACGGTATCGTTTTTTTTCGTCATAGTTTTCTACCTATCCATTGGGGCGAGGTTTTTTGTATGAGATTGACGGGGTGATAGTCGTAAGAGAGTGTGAGAAATTTACTCTTTAGTCTCCATTTATAAAAGATATGAAGATACGGTTTGTGTTTTTCCGTTTCGACTCTTGAGTTGGTATAAAAATATCCCCCCTTTTTCAAACTTCTGTCAACGCCGTTTAAATAAAATTGCGCAAAATGCTCGGGCATTTCGGATATCGATCCCGTAGCGATGAAAAGATCAACGAAATTATCGGGAATATTTTTTATAGCCCATCCGGGCAAGATAATAAAATCGTACTCTTTTACCAGATTTTCAAAATCGTCGAATCTCTCTTTTATATCTATGATCGTCGCTATTTTTTTATCGTAAAAGGCGTATTTTAAAAAATATGAGCCGAATATAGTCATCTCATTTAACTCTATCAATATGTAGCAACTGTTTGGTATGTAGTAGTGGGTAAATCTTCCCATATGACCGAAACCTCCGCCGATATCGGCGATAATGACTCTTTTTTTACTCTCAAAAAAGATATGCTTTTTGATTTCGCTCATAATCGAGGCTAAAAAAATGAGTCTGTCGCTTAATCTTTGACCCCTATAAACTACCATATCGGGCTCTCCCGCATATGATTCGCTAATACTTTGGAGAATCGCCGGATCTATAAAATTTGAAAAACGGTGAAAATCCATAACGAGGTCTATCGCCTTTAAATAAGATTTTAGATAACCGAATTTCGGATTTATCACTTCGAAGTGATCCGTAAGGATATTTGCGCCGCTTCCTTTCTCTTTTCTAAAATTTACGACTCTTTTTTTGATAAGACCGCCCTCTTTGTCAAAATAGAAATCTTTAAACTCTTTTATATGTTTTTGCCAGACTCTCTCTTTGTCGAGATTAAGATAGGGATCATGTTCGACGCCGTATTTGTAAGATTTTTCTATCTTTTTAAAAAAACCGTCGGATACTACTCTTTTTTCAAATTCGGTAAAAGGGGAGGGAGGCCAAAGTATATGTCGGTTTCCCTCTTTGTGAATATTTTTCATATCGCATTTTTCAAACCCTTCAAGAAGTATCGATTTTTTAAAAATCTTTTCATAGCTTATGAGAGCCGCTAACTCTTTTAGAGCGAAAAGAGTTCTTCCGATAAAACCGTAAAATCTTGTATGTTCGATCTCATACGCTCTTTGCGCGGCTCTTTTATAGAATATCTGACTTTTTTTCGTATATATAAGATAATCGCTAAATTGATAAAAAGCTCTTTTTACATACCAAAACCTAACTAAAAGCCATTTTGTAAAAATCAAAATATTTTTCATTTTATGGCTAAGAAACCTTCGAAATTCATATATTTTTGCACCGTTAAGATATCTGTGAAGCCGGCTCTTTTGAGCATATCGAGATTTCCCTGCGTCGAGAAAGGTTCAAGCACGCCTTTTAGGCTTTTTGTTTTGGCTATGATCTCTTTGGGGGCATATCCATTTTCGAGTTTGTATTCCATATAGAGAGTAGTTATGATATCTTGAAATCTAGCGTCGTTTGCTCTCACTTTTTCATACATGATAAAAGCGCCGCCCCAATTTAATTTTTTATATATTTTATTTATGAGTTCTTGTCTGAGTTTTGGATGAATGAACTGAACGGTATAGTAAGCTACGATGAAATCAGATTGTTCAAACTCATACAAGATTAAGTCGTCGTTTACGAATATAAGATTTTCGCTTTTGTGAAGTTCTTTCGCTTTTTTTACCATCGCCTCTTCCAACTCTATACCGAAAAATTTTGCGTTTCTAAAGTTATGGTGTTTTGCGAGTTTGTATGTAAGAGTTCCGGTTGAAGATCCCAGCTCATAACAGATGGAGTCGTCTTTTACGAAAAAGTCGCTGAGTTTCGTTACTAGATGATGTCCATCTTTGTAAAATGGAACGGATTTTGAGATATGTTCTTCAAAATGCTCGGCAACTTGCTCGTCAAATTTCCAGTTTGCATTTTGCGCATCTATACCGTCGCCTGAGATCGCCATGTCAGTCTCCAAAATGTGGATATGTGTGATATGTGATTAGTATAGCAGATTTAGATAAATTTGTGTATTATAGTAACTTTAAAACTTATTTTACATTAATATTTACTAAAATCCGAAGAATTTTGT
>JALWKJ010000056.1:3330-6529 GCA_027081495.1 Campylobacterales bacterium
TTATTTCATGTTTTTTCCTGTTTATAAAAAATATTTTTTATTAAATTTAGCTAGTTTTTTATATGAAAATTGTTGTAAGAAATTTTAAAGATTAAAATAAACTCTAATTAGTACAATATAAATACGGTAGAAAAAATTCACCTCTTTATTATTTGCGGATATGTCGGAGTAGCAATGCGTATTTTAGTTTTTAATAACCGTTTAAGTCTTCTAAAAAATGATGATTCTCTCAAACGGCTTTACGACGGGTTCCCAAAATTTGTTCCAAATTTTGACCCTGCCGCTATAGATGTTGTTCGAGAATCATATTTTTCAGAAGACTCTATTAAAAAAGAGTACTATGTCTAAAATAATGCTTGTCGCAAATACCGCTTGGAGTATGGTGAAATTTCGTTATTCTCTAATGCAAAGCATCGTACAAAACGATCATGAACTTTTCGTTTTGGCTCCGTCTGATAAATATGTCGGAGATATTGAGCGACTGGGGGCGGTTTTTATCCATCTCGATATGGATAACAGCGGCGCGAATATATTATCCGATTTCATACTTATAAATCGTTTGCATAAAATATATAAAGAGATCAAGCCCGACATGATTTTTCACTATACGATCAAGCCCAATATTTACGGCTCGATTGCCGCAAACTATGCAAATATCATCTCCATCTCCATAATTACCGGGTTAGGATATACTTTTATCCATAACAACCTTACTTCAAAAGTGGCTAGAAAGCTTTACAAGTTTGCGCTCGGCTATTCTCATGAAGTATGGTTTATAAATCAAGACGATAAAAAATACTTTTTAAAATGCGGTATCGTTGAAGAAAAAAAGTGTCTGCTTTTACCCGGAGAGGGCGTAAATACCCAAAAATTTATTCCGCAGCCAAATATACCGGAAAATGAAAAATTTACTTTTATTTTGATCGCTAGACTTCTTTGGGATAAAGGGGTAAATGAGTATATACAAGCCGCTAGAGTTTTAAAGTCTAGCTTAAAGGATAAAGTCGTATGTAAACTTGCGGGATTCGTTGAGAGTAAAAATCCTCAGGCGATTGACCGCAGGCAGGTGATAAAATGGCAAAAAGAGGGGATTATAGAGTTTATAGGCGCTACGGACAATGTAAAAGAGTTTATATCTTTGGCCGATTGCGTCGTGCTTCCTTCATACAGAGAGGGTATGAGCATGATTTTGATGGAAGCCGGGGCTATGAAAAAGCCGATAATCGCGTCTGATGTTCCCGGATGCAGAGAATTGGTTATGGATGAAAAAAGCGGATATTTGTGTCGTCCAAGAGATCATGTCGATTTACTGAAAAAGATGCAAAAGATGTATGAAACCGATCTCGATGAACGAAAACGGATGGGGGAGAGAGCCAGAGCGCATATAGTTGAAAATTTCGATGAAAAAATCACGATTTCGATATATCTTGAAAAGATGCGCAGTATATTGTTCGAGGAGTTAAAAATATAATCTATAATGCCGATTTTATCAGGATACAATCCTAATGAAAGGGCGATATGCAGATTTCGATAGACGACAAACCCGTTTATTTTAGAAAAATATTCGGCGCTTTTTTTAGATACAAATGGATAAATCTGCTTATTTTTCTGCTGTCGGTTCTTTTCGCTTTTTTTATATACTATACGACAACGCCGGTGTATGAGTCTTTTACGGCGATCGCGGTCGATAATAAACTGCCAAGCGCCCGAGAGGGCGGTTTTGATATAAGCGTTTCCGCCCCGCAGGAAAATATAGAAACCCAGATAGATATACTTCGTTCAGATTTTTTACTCGAAGATACGATAGAAGATCTTAAAATGACGGCCGCATATTATCAAGACGGGTTTTTCAAGAAAAAAGAGCTTTATAAAAACGCTCCTTTTGAGGTAGGCGAATTTTCTATATTAAATGACGAGCTTTTTAACAGATCGTTTATGATTACGGATGAAGGGAACGGATATTTTAGATTAAAGTCTATAAAAGGCATAAAAGAGAAGATTTTTTCCTTTTTTCCTTTTTTAAAGGCTAAAAATTCCGTAGAACTCAATCGGTCGTTTAAATACAAAAAACCGATTTATTATAAAAATTCATATTTTACCATATATAAAAAGAGAGACTTTAGGGGAAAAAGTTATATTATCGAGTTTAAAGATCCTTCAATCGTACACGATAAAATAAAAGATCGTTTTTCCGTTCAGCCCGCATCGTTTAAATCCAGGGTATTAAAGATTATTTATCAAGATAGTATCGCACAAAGAACAAAAGATTTTTTAGATACATATCTACACCATTATCTACACTACATAAAAAAAGATCTTTTAAAAGAGCAGACGAGAAAACTAGAGTTTGTTAACAAGCAGCTGGCTTTAACGGCGCGAAAGTTAAAGCTCTCGGAAATCTCTTTGCAAAGATATAAAAAAAGAAATAAAATTGTAGATGTCAAAGCGCAGATTCAAGAAAATATCCAGAGATTAAATCAGTTTAAACACGAATATAAAAACGCCCAGCTCGAATATGAAACGGTAAAAACTCTCTACGACAAAGTAAAACGAGGAGATTACGCGGCGGCTAGTTCTCTTTCAAGAGAGTATCCGGTTTTAAACAATCTCTTTGGAGAGCTTGAGACTCTTTGGATACAAAAACAGCAGTTGGAAGAGCTATACACTTACGCTCATCCGAAGATGCAGGCGACAAGAGCGTCCATAGAAAAAGTGCAAAATTCGATCGAAAATATAACTCGGGGTATTTACAAGCGTCTTGGCAAAAGAGTTTCTGTATTAAGAGGAATCGTCCGCGAATACGACAATCTTCTCTCAAAGCTTCCGAAAAAGGAGATAGAGCTTGGAAGATATGAAAATCTTTTTAGTATAAATGACAAGATATATAACTATCTTTTGGAAAAACAGTCTGAAATAGCTCTTAAAAAGGCTTCGGTCATATCCGATAAGAAAGTGCTTGATTTGCCAAAATTACCCAAAAAAAGAGTTAGTCCGAAACTTTCCATACTTCTTCCTTTTTGGCTTTTTGTCGGTTTTGCGGGGATGATAATCCATACGCTGCTTCGCACGCTTTTAGATACGAAGATAAAGACGATTTATGATTTGCAGGAGTTGACGGATATTCCGGTTTTCGGGAAGATTCCATATATACAAAACGAATCTAAATATAACAAAGCCTACCTTTTGGAGGCTTCTAACT
>JALWKJ010000057.1 GCA_027081495.1 Campylobacterales bacterium
TAGGCGCTTAATGAAAAAACATTTTACGGAACAGACGGCTATCTTTTTCAGCGTTACCAAATGGATGTTTCTCTCTTCGTCTATCGGTATTATTATCGGAGCGATAGTAACAGTTTTTTTAACCATTTTGCATATGGCCGAAGAAAATCGATCACAAGTGCCGTTTCACTACTATTATTTACTCCCGGCGGCGCTTTTTCTAACCGTATGGGTAGTACAAAAATTCGCTCCCTCGGCTCAAGGGCATGGTACGGAAAAAGTTATCGAAGCCATCCATAAACATCATGGAAAAATCCACATTAAAGTCATCCCGGTAAAACTACTTGCCACGCTGCTTACTATTTTTACGGGAGGATCCGTAGGAAAAGAGGGACCTGGGGCTCAAATAGGCGCCGGAGCGGCATCGCTGCTCTCCGATATACTCAAATTTAACAAATCGGATCGAAAAAAACTCATCATCTGCGGAATCAGCGCCGGATTTGCCTCGGTATTCGGCACGCCGATTGCCGGAGCTATTTTCGGGGTGGAGGTGCTTGTTATAGGCGTCATAATGTATGATGTTCTACTGCCCTCTTTTATCGCCGGTTTCGCCGCATTTACCACCGCACAGTTTTTGGGAATCGGTTATACATATTATGATCTTCATTTTTATCAAAATATAGCTCTTGATTTACCGCTAATCTTTAAGGTCGTACTTGCGGGACTTTTTTTCGGACTACTATCGGATCTTGTCGTGACCGTAATGTCATGGGTTCATCAAGTAGTAAAGAAAAATCGACTAAATCCTTACTTCAAAGCTATAATAGGAGGCATAGTTATCGTCGTTTTAGCCTCGATATTTGGAGATGAATATCTCGGACTTGGAATGGAGACTATCAAAGATACGCTTGACTCAAATCCGGCATATACCCAAAATCTTCCATGGTATGCTTTTTTGCTCAAAATGGTCTTTACATCGATCACTCTTGGAGTCGGAGGCAGCGGAGGTATCATCACTCCTCTGTTTTTTATAGGCGCAACCGGCGGTCACGCATATGCTCTTTTAAGCGGCGACAGTCATATCGCTCTCTTTGCCGCGTTGGGATTTGTCAGCGTACTTGCGGGCGCGACAAATACTCCCATTGCCGCTACAATCATGGCTGTCGAATTATTTGGGCTTGAGATTGCGCATTATGCGGCGATAAGCGCCGTTATAAGTTTTTTGATAACGGGACACAGAAGTGTTTTTACTTCACAGATACTAGCGATGCGAAAATCCGAAATGCTTGAGGTAAAAGTCGGTCAAGAAATCGAAGACGCCGTGGTAAATCTCGACGATCATGAACTTAAAAAAATAAAAAATATTCGCGATAAACTGCAAAAACGCCGCGAACATCTGCAAAAACGACGATTTAAACAGCGTAAAAACAAATAACTTTTTTTATTTTTTTATACTTTCATCCAAAGTTTTCAATTTGAGTTTCCCTTCTTCAGAAAGTTTCACCTCTTTGACTGCTTCTCTTAATCCTTCGAGAATCTCCTCTTTTGTAGGCTCTTTATACTCCTCATCTCTCATCTCAAAAGGCAATCCGCCGACTTTTTTCACCTTATGCAAAAAGATATTGATCGCATCACTGACACTGATACCATATCCGGCAAAGATCTCTTTTGCACTCTCCCAAGCTTCTGGATCCACTTTTATAGATGTCTGTTTTCTTGAACTCTTTACCATTGTTCACTCCTTCATGATACTTCTTTTGAATTATTATACCATAATTACTACGGAACTCCATAATACAAAATCGGAGTTACTTATCGCTAAAGCTTTCATTTCCCGTTTTTTCTGCTAAAAGTTTATAAAACACCCAAATCACACTACCCATCAACACAAAAAACAGTAGAATTTCCTGAATACCCGTTACTCCTTCTCAAACCTTTTTTACTCATATCTCAAGCTTGATCTTACCGGCAGCATAGTCGGGTGAACTAATGCCTGAAGATATTTTGGTATGGAATACTAACTTTTTTTGCTTTTTGTTTAATAATCATCAAATCTTTCTCTTTCAATTTGATACTGATCCGCTTTTTAGACTCAATCAAATGAAGTGTCTCCTTTGCACTTTTAGGAAATTTTATCATTAACACTACTATTTTCTACTTTTTTTTTCGCTTCTATCAAAATCTCTTCATCGCAAAGAGGATCAAACCAGGCAAAACTCTTTCCGCTTTGCGCATCTCCGCTTAAAAGATCGCCTCCTTGGCGAAACTTTAGATCAAGCTCGGCAATCTCAAATCCGTCGAGAGTCTTACAGAACTCTTTTAGCCTTTTTGACGGTTCATACTTTGTAAAAAGATAACAATACCCTTTAAGACCGTTTCTTGAAACCCTTCCTCTTAACTGATGAAGTGTCGCGAGCCCTAGTCTTTCTGGTGCAACGATAACTACGGTTGAGAGATTGGGTAAAGATATACCGACCTCTATAAGCGTAGTTGCTAGAAGTATTTTACCGTTTTTTGCAAAATCTTTTAAAATGTTTTCTTTTTCCTTATCTTTTCCGTAAGTAACATAAACACCGTCAAAATTTTTCTCCCAATACGACCTAGCCTCATCTATGGATTGATACTCTATCGTTTCGCTCTCGTTTACAAGAGGATATACTATGATAACCTGTCTTGATTGCGAAATCTCTCTTTTTATGTGTGAAATCAGTTTTGAAAAATCTTTTGCAGCTATGATGGAAGTATCGATCTCTTTTTTAAAAGGAAGCTCTTTTATACGGCTGATATCTATAAGCTGCGATTCGATCATACTTAAAGTTCTAGGAATCGGAGTAGCTGAGAACTGTAAAAAATGGGGATGTAGTTCATCTTTTAAAAGCTTAGCTTTGATTTTCGCCCTCTGCTTTGTTCCAAAACGGTGCTGTTCGTCTATCATGACAAGCGGAGCTTTTGGCAATTCTCTATACAAAAGTGCATGAGTTCCGATTATAAAATCAAAATCGTTTAAATCCTCCTTTTTATTTTCATGCGTTACAAAAGCGATCTTGACAAAAGGCGGTAAAAACTTCTTCGCCTCTTCATATATCTGTGAAGCCAAAACGGTCGTAGGCGCCATGAGAATCGATTTATCGGGATATGCCGTCATAACCGATGCGAGGATTACTATGGTTTTACCGCATCCGACATCTCCCATGATAACTCTTTTTGCCGCACTTTTAGATAAAAGATCTTTTCGTATCTCTAAAATAACTTTTTTTTGATCGCTTGTTAAAGAGAAAGGAAGATTTCTTACAAAAGTATCGATATCTCCATTTAAACTCTTCATAGAGGGAAAATCAAACCTTTTTTTAGATAGTTTTTTAAGATGATTAAATATCTCCGCAAACTTCAAAGCCTCGATCGTCTTCTTGTCAAAACCCTCGTTTTTCAAAAAATTTACGACAAACTCAAAGTTCGGATTATGAATATCATAAAGAAAAGAAGCTCTTTGTTCATCGATTCCCTCTTTGATAAGATCGCTTTTTTTTAAAAACTCCGCGATTATTCTCTTTATCGTTTTGTTTTGCAAGGGAGTTTTATATTTTATATCTATCGTATCGACCTCTTGTGTAACGATCGGTTGAATCATCTGCCAAAAATTGTACCTATACTCAAGTTTTCCTTTTAAAAAATATCGTTTAGAGGTTTGAAACACTCCTCTATGATATGGGGTGGGATTGAAAGTGATCGCTTTTATATCAAAACCGAAATTGTGCGATTTTAGAGTCATCTTTAGATATTTTGGATTAAAAGTGGAGTTTAAAATCGTTGCGTCAACAACATTTACGACACCCTCTATAGGTTTTTTTCTTAAAAAGAGCGGCTCGTAACTTTTTGGGGTTATCAAAGCCAAATCGATACTGTTTCCAACTCCTAGTCTTTTTAACCGCTCTTTATCTTCTTCGTTCACTTTTTTGTTACGATTGAAAAACTTAAAAGATTGATTTCATCATGAGATTTTATAAAATCGTTGAGATCTTTTAGAGTAAGATCTTCTATGAGTTTTAACTCTTTTTTATAGTAGTTAAGCCCAAGATTTTGATAATACTCCATAAATGTACGATTAAGTCTTTGAGAAAGAGTCTCGTTTCTAAGAGGTTCGCTTCCGAGCAAAAACTTTTTTGCCTGATCAAGCTCATTTTGAGTAACGCCGTTTTTTACAAAATCGGCAACGAGCTCTTTTACGAGTTTAACGGCTTCATCTTGGGATTTTAGCTTTGTTTGAAGATATCCCTTTAAAGAGCTGTGCGATTTTGTGATATTCGCTCTTGAGTAGGCGGAATATGCGAGTCCCCTTTTAACTCTTATCTCTTCCATCATGCGGCTTCCGAAACCTCCGGCTCCTAAAATAAACGCGGCGACTTTGGCTTTATAACGATTTTTATCGTCGCTTTTGACAAAAAGCGGAGAGCTAAAGTAGATATAAGCTTGCTTGGTATCTTTTTTTGCGACAACGCTCGAAGGCTTTTTTAAATGCTCTACCGTCGGAAGTTTCTCAAACTCACCCTTTGGAAGTAGAGATAAAGAGCTTTTTGCGAATTTTTTAGCCTCTTCTAAACTCATATCTCCGCCGACTACGACTATGGCTCGTTTTAAACTCAAACGGCTGTCTATAAAACTCTTTACATCTTCAAGATTGATACTTTCAAGACTCTCTTTTGTACCTATAGACGGATGTCCAAGCGGAGTATCTTTATATACCAAAAGCTTGAGATTCAAACTCGCTATATAGTCAAAATCGTTCTCTTTTTGTTTTATACGACTCAACTTCAAGAGTTTTACCTTTTCAAAACTCTCTTTTGTATAGTTTGGATCTTTTAAAAGCGTTTGCAAAAACCCGACGCCTTTTTCAAACTGCTCTTTTAAAGATTCAAGCTCTATCACAAATGTTTCGCTGCCGCTATGAGATGAGAGAGATATAGCGTTTTCTTCCAATTTCGCGGCAAATCCTACGGAACCTAACTTTTTTGTTCCCTCGTTTAAAAGCGACGCGCTAAAAGATGATAATCCCGCCTTTTGCCCATCGCTAATAGAACCCGCATTTTGAAATATAAGCTGCATAGAGGCGATAGGCAGCAAAGAGTCTTTTTCAAATATCACCGGGACTTTAACCCCTTTTACCTCGATATGTTCAACCGTAGCGCTCAATAAAACTCCTTGTATAGTTAAAAATAGTAAAATTATTCTAAACATTTTCCCTCTCGTAAATTTCCAGTATATTATAAGCCGTATCCCTTTTTGCGGGAATTTCTCCTATATCTTCTATAAGTCTTACCATCTCTTGTTGATTCATGCGATTTACGGCGCCGGCAGCCGCGACGACATTCTCCTCCATCATCGTAGAGCCAAGATCGTTTGCGCCAAAAAGAAGAGCCAACTGCCCGATATAACTACCCTGCGTAACCCATGAACTTTGAATATTTTTAAAATTGTCCAAATATAAACGGCTAACCGCCAAAAGACGAAGATATCTATTTGAGGATTGTTTACCTATATCCGGTATATCTTTTGATAGTTTTGTGTTTCCCGGCTGAAAACTCCACATGATAAAAGCCCTAAAGCCTCCGGTTTCATCTTGCAAATCTCTTATATATTCCCAATGTTTTACGATCTCTTCATCGCTCTCGACGGTTCCAAACATCATGGTCGCGGTTGACTTAATACCGACTTTATGTGCTTGCCTATGAACTTCAAGCCAATTTTTTACATCCAGTTTTTTTGCAGCTATGATATCTCTGACTCTATCGCTTAATATTTCGGCACCCGCTCCCGGGATGGAAAACAACCCTTTTTTATGAAGTCTCTCTAAAACCTCTTTATAAGAGATTTTTGAAATTTTTGCTATATAGTCTATCTCGATAGCGGAAAATCCGTGAATGGTTATGGACGGATAGTTTTTACTTATCCATTCAACCAACTCTTCATACCACTCTATTTTAAGTTTAGGATGCACGCCTCCTTGAAACAGTATCTGCGTACCGCCTATGGCTATAAGCTCTTCTATTTTTTTGCCGATCTCTTCAAAACTTAAAACATAGGCGTCGTCATCTTTGGCGTGTCTATAAAAAGCGCAAAAATCGCAATCAACCCAACATACATTCGTGTAGTTAATGTTTCTATCAACGACAAAAGAGGTGATCTTTTTTGGATGAAGCTCTCTTTTTCTCTCAAGCGCCATCTTTCCCAAAGTGTTAAGATCCGCATTTTTGATCAGATCCAAAGCCTCTTTGTTTGTCATCCTGCTCATATATACCCCTTTATAAGTGGAGTATTATATCATTTTATATTAAAACTCGGCAAGAACGCTCTTTAAAGCTCCGCCTTTTATAAATACGCCGTTAAATATTTTACTTCTTCCTCTATCTTTTACAACGATTTTATAACT
>JALWKJ010000058.1:0-4248 GCA_027081495.1 Campylobacterales bacterium
ATGCTTACCATCACAATTATCACTTCAAATAGACTCGCAAGTATAAACGCGTAATATTCAAACTGATCAATTTTATTGCTATGATAACCTAGCGCCGCGATCGCGACTAAAAGCGTCAAAGGCATTGAGTGAGAAAGAGCAAACAAAATCATTTGTCTTATATCGAGTATCTTATAAAGAGCAACGGCGGAAAGAAGCCTTATGAATATCATCGAAAATGTTATCATGAGGGCAAATACGACTAACCCCTCCTCCCGCAAAGCCGAAAGCTGAAATGTCGATCCGGTATAAACAAAAAAGATAGGCACTAAAAAACCAAACCCGAAAGTCGATAATTTATGAGGAAGTTCTCTGTGATGTTCAAAAAAAGTGGCTATAAATACTCCCGCTATGAAAGCTCCAAAAGCGATCTCAAGATCAAGCACCAACATAATAGCGATCATAAGGAAAAAAAGAGCCATTGAAAGTCTTATGTCTTTTTCATCCTTATCCCAATTAAGCGGTATAAGATATGTTTTAAACTCCGGATACCACCAAAAAAGCACTCGAAAGAGTTTAAATACGACCACAAGAGCAAGCAGAAAAATAGTAAGTAATCCCAGCGTTTCGTATAGCCTGATACCAAAACCGTGTTCGAGCATCGCGCCTGTCACCGTCAGCGCCACTATGCTCACAAGTTCTCCAAGCACTCCTATTTGCATGGAAAGATTAAGCCATTTTGTATTTTTATCGTACTCTTTATAAAGCGTTACTATGAGCCCAAGCGAGATAAGAGGCAAAAAAAGCGTAAAAATCATATCAAAGCCCATACTCAAAACTATAATAAACGAGAAAAGGTATAATAAAACCAAATAAAACATACCGCTGTATTTGACTTCTTTATCCATAGCTAAAAGCGTTCTGACATTGACCTCGGTACCGGCTAAAAACATCAGATAAAAAAATCCGACCTCGGCTATAAGTTCAAAAAGGTGATTGTGTCCGAGAAAATGAAAATACCCCATCAATGTCCCAAGAACAATCTCAATGGGAGTCGTCGGGATTTTAAGGAATCTCGATATATACGGTGAAACGAAGATGATTATCGAAAGAGTTACGATAATCGAAACTTCGCTAACCATGACAACTTCCGGCTATATCAAGCCCCAATGATTTAATCATTAAAATATCTTTATCGGGTTTATCGCCTTTAGTCGTAAGATAATTTCCTATAACTATAGAATTCGCTCCTGCCGCAAAAATCTCATATTGTCTATCCTTGAAGGTATATTCTCTTCCGCCGGCGATCATGATCATCGAGTTTGATAATTGCGACTTTACATAAGATATGATCTTTAGCGCCTCGTCTATGTCAAGTCTTTTTGCTTCAAGCGGAAGCGCCGGATTTGGATGAAAGAAGTTTATGGCGATCGAAACCGGAGATAGTTCTTTTAACGATTTTACCATACTTACTCTATCGGCTTCATCCTCTCCCATACCGAAAATTCCCCCGCTACAAAGATCAAGCCCGGCTTCTTTGACATTTAAACAAGTTTGATATCTCTCCTGCCAATCGTGAGTCGTACAAATCTTTTCATAATACTCTTTTGAGCTTTCAAGATTGTGATTGTAACTTGAAACTCCGTTTTTTTTAAGCTCTTTCATCTGTTCAACGGTAGCGGTTCCGTTGCAGGCAATGATATTTAAATCCGAAACTCTCTTTTTTACCGCACTCGCCGCTTCGCAAATAAATTCAAGTTTTGAATCGCTCATCCCTTTACCGGAGGTAACAAGACAAAAACCCACGGCTCGGTTTTTTCTCGCGTTTAGGGCTTCGTTTACGATTTCATCGATGCTTTTGTATCTGTATCTCTTTATATCGGCGCTATATTTTACGCTTTGGGTACAAAATGAGCAATCTTCACTGCAACTGCCGCTGGAAACATTACAAATAGCACATAAAAATACGGTTTTTTCAGGCATCTTCACGGTGTTTACACTTTATACATTCATAAATCTCTTTTTTACGAAAAGTTCTTTTCGCCATCATATATCCACACTCCTCTTTTGGGCACTTTTTATCAACGGGTTTATAAGTGGAAATAAATTTACATTTCGGATAAGCGCTGCATCCGTAAAACTTTCCTCTTCTGGACTTTCTCTCTACGATTCCGCTTCCGCATTCGGGACATTTCACCCCCTCTAAAATCGGCAAAACCTTTTTCTCTTTTTCGGTTCCGTCAACATTTTTCGTATATTTGCATTTCGGAAAGCCGCTGCAAGCGATAAATTCGCCATAGCGCCCTTTTCTTTTAAGAAGCTCTTTTGAGCAAAGCGGACACTCTTCTCCGGTAGGAATAGCGACTTTCTGGCTTTTTATATTTTTCTTGCCCTTTTCCACCTCCTGGATAAAAGGGGTGTAAAATTCCCATAATACTCTTTGCCAATCTTTTTTACCTTCGGCTATTTCGTCTAAATCCTCTTCGAGCTTTGCCGTAAAAGAGGTATTGACGATATCGTTAAAATGCTCTTCAAGCATCTCTATAACTTTAAAAGCTATTTCGGTCGGAATTAGCTGCTTTTTTTCAATCTCTATGTATTTTCTGGCGGTAAGCAAAGATATAGTAGGAGCGTAAGTTGACGGTCGTCCGATCTCTAAAGATTCAAGCTTTTTGATAAGACTTGCTTCCGAATAACGAGACGGCGGTTCGGTAAAGTGTTGATTTGCTTTTAGTTTACTCAATTTTGCATCCTGAGACTCTTTTAAATCGGGTAAAAGCTTGTCTTTATCGCTTGTTCCTAAAACTCTGTAAAAACCGTCGAAAAGAAGTTTTCGCCCCGTCGCTCTGAATTTTCCGTTTTTTGAAGCAAAAATAATCGACTGAGATTCAAAAATCGCGTCAGTCATCTGAGACGCTATAAAACGATTATATATGAGAGTATATAATTTGTGTTCATCCGGCTTTAAAAAACCTTTGGCGATTTGCGGTGTAAAAGATAAAATAGTAGGACGAATCGCTTCATGCGCTTCTTGGGCTCCTTTTGATTTGGATTTATAATACTTCGGCTTTGAAGGCAAGTATTTGTCTCCATATTCGTTTTTTATTTTTTCCCTGGCTAAATCTATCGCCTCTTGCGCTATATTAAGACTATCCGTTCTCATATATGTAATTACACCCATAACTCCCTGATCCGTTTGTACTCCTTCGTAAAGCGTTTGTGCAACCATCATAGTTTTTCTTGGACTAAATCCCAAAACGGACGAAGCGCTCTGTTGTAAAGTCGATGTCATAAAAGGAGGGTTTGTCGATGTTTTTCTCTGCTTTTTCTCAATTTTTTCGACTATATAGCTATCTTTTTTTAAAGTCTCTTCTATCTCTTTAGCCTCTTTTTGGGCGCCAATAGTCATCTTTCCTATTTTTTTGCCTTTATACTCTACAAGTATAGAGTCTATCGTTTCATTAAAGACACCGTCCACACTCCAGTACTCGACAGGTACGAAAGCTTTGATTTCCCGCTCGCGATCTACTACTATCTTTAAAGCCGCACTTTGAACACGCCCCGCGCTAAGACCTTTTTGAATCTTTGAAGCTATGAGCGGCGACAATTTATAACCTACGATTCGATCCAAAAGACGACGAGCCTGTTGAGCGTTTACGCTATCTAAGTCAATCTTTCTAGGGTTTTTCAATGAATGATCAATCGCTTTTTTCGTAATCTCATGAAAAACGATTCTAGGCACTTCATGAGGATTCGCTCCGATCGCCGTAGCGATATGAAACCCTATCGCTTCACCCTCTCTATCCTCATCAGTCGCGATATATACGCGATCACTTTTTTTTGCCAACTCTTTAATCTCTTTTACTATTTTGGAGTGATCCCTGGAAACTCTATATTCGGGTATAAACTTTTCATCTTCTACTTTTATTCCAAACGAACTTTTAGGAAGATCCCTTATATGACCTTTTGACGCTATGACCGTAAAATTCTTTCCCAAAAAATTTTCGATCGTTCTTGCTTTTGTCGGTGACTCGACTATAATTAGATTCTTCAAACTTTGATTCCATTTTAAACTATTTTTTTAAGTGGGTATTATAGCAGATTTTGATTAGGGAGATATTTTTATAGCCGTTTTTTTTTATAAATTTGAAAAAAAGATAATTACAAATTGAACCCTCTGAATAACTGCATTTCTCCAATAAATCAGATCGTATTGAGAGCACCATCGAGTTATCTATAAAGTTTCGTTATCAGTTTCTTCATTTATTG
>JALWKJ010000058.1:4258-6396 GCA_027081495.1 Campylobacterales bacterium
AAATTAATATATTTTATAAAATATACAAGTGCTTCAAATAACAGAAAATAGGTAAAAAAACCGTTAAAAAGGGTTAAGATTTTTTACTTTGGTACGATCTAGTATGTGTAGTGGCAAGGATGCCATAAAATATATACAAAAGGATTTAAAATGGGATTTAAAATTAACACAAATGTAGCGGCAATGAACGCTCACATGAACTCACTGAACAACAACAGAGCTTTGGACAAGTCACTAGCTGCTTTAAGTACGGGACTTAGAATAAACAAAGCGGCTGACGACGCTTCGGGTATGGCTATCGCCAATCAGTTAAAATCTCAGGCAAACGGTTTAGGTCAGGCTATCAGAAACGCAAACGACGGTATCAATGTCGCTCAGACGGCGGACGGCGCTTTAGAAGAGTACACAAATATCATCAATACCGTCAGAACCAAAGCGATCCAAGCGGCATCTGACGGACAAAACGCCGACTCAAGAAAAGCGATTCAAGCGGATATCGACAAACTTTTGGAAGAGGCGCAAAATATTGCTAAAACGACATCGTTTAACGGTCAAAATCTTTTGGACGGATCGTTTAAAGATAAGAAGTTTCATATCGGCGCATATGCCGGAGAAACAGTCGGAATCGACATCAAATCTGCCAAAACAAGTGATATCGGTAAGCTTACAAGCGTTACAAATGACGGTACGGTTAATAGTGGTACAGCAAATGACGGCATAGGAACTAGAGATGCTCTTGCTACATCAAACCTTGTTGAATCAGGTTCCGGCTATGCTTTAAAAGCTAATGAAATGACAATAAACGGTACTGATATTTCAGAATCACTAAATAAAAACAGTCCAAATGATTTTCAAAGCGCAAAAGCTATTGCGGCGGCAATTACCGATGCGACCGGTATTCTTGCACAAGGTCATACAAAACTGGTAGGAGCGGCGGCAGTCGGCGGTGGCTCAATTCCAGCAAATACGGGTCTTAAAATAAATGGTGTCGCTATTGCCGCAACAACAGTCGTAGCAGGTGATTCAGATGGAGCTTTAGTTCGAGCAATCAACGATATATCCGATCAAACAGGTGTTACTGCCAGCACTTCTGGCGGGAAACTAGTTCTTGAAGCAAATGACGGTAGAAATATCTCAATTACAACTAGTGATGATGGGTCTATAACGGGTTTAACGGCGGATAATTTAACAAATCAGACAGGAAGTGGAGCTGTCAACGATATCAATTCATCTGCAACATCAAAAACAATCGCTGAGGGTGAATTAGTTATCAACGGCGTTGATTTGGCGGGTACTTATGGTGACGGTACGGCTGGATCGGTAACTTCACAATTGCAAAATGCGATTAGAAATATAGCCGGAATGGAAGACTCTTCTATTGCGTCTGACGGTACAATATCTCTTGTAGTAAACAACGGCAATGATTTGAATATCGCAGGTTCAGCCGCAAATAGTACCTATAACTTGACAAAAGGTGTCTTTAACGAATCTCAAACCGGTGTCGTTGAAATCTTCAGTGAAGAAAAAGTGACTATAGGCGGTACGGATCCGGGGTCATTTGGATTTACTGCCGGAGGTTTTACACCAAAAAGTAACGATATCTCACTTGACAGTATAGATGTAACAACAAGGCAGGGAGCCGAAGTTGCAATCAAAATTGCCGATGCGGCTCTTAAAGAGATAGATTCTGTTAGATCGAATATAGGTTCTACTCAAAATCAACTTGAAAGTACAGTTAGAAATATTTCTGTAACTCAAGTGAATGTTACGGCGGCAGAATCAACCATACGAGATGTTGACTTTGCGGCGGAGAGTGCGAACCTTCAAAAGAGAAATATCTTAGCACAATCGGGTGTATATGCAATGAGTCAGGCTAATGCAGTTCAACAAAATGTTATGAGATTATTGCAATAATCTTACAATTATACACTTTTTATATTCCAAAAGCTTTTTAGCTTTTGGAATATTTTTTGCTCATAATTATCAAAATATAACTTTAGGATATACAATGAGCGCCTCAGACCACCTCCTACAACTTTACACAAAAAACTTACTTTATTTTCAAAATTTTTACCCAGATATATATACAAAATTAATAAACTTGAAAAAAAATTCCACCTATGAACTCACTATAGAAA
>JALWKJ010000059.1 GCA_027081495.1 Campylobacterales bacterium
ATTAGGTCTTCTTGTCGTTGTTTTCATACTTTTGTTAAGTGCAAAAATAGATATAAAAGATAAATCTTTAAAGCTTGTAAAATAAAACTTTAGCGCCGTTTTTAAACTCTTTTTTCGTTACGATCTCAAACACTTCATCCAACTCTTTTGACGCCGTAGGATTGACATATATAAGATAACAGGAATCTATAAAGCTCTCTTTTGCTTTCAAAATATTTTTGACCACTTTTCTCATAACCGTCCTATCAAAAGGATTAAACAAAAATATTACCGTCGTATCTCTTGGAGGAAAATACTCCGTGGCGTCTTTATTTATAGATACGACCCCGTTTATAGCCAGTTTTTTTATATTTTTTTGCGCTATTTCGTGAAGTTCCTTCGCAAATTCCACTCCGAGGGATCTTTTAAACCCAAACTCTTTCGCAAAAATGATAGCGGCTCCCTTGCCGCTTCCTATATCTACAAATCTCTCTTTTTTAAACTCTTCGCCCGCTTCGCTTTGTAGTATCTCAAACAACTCAAAAAGAAAATCTTTCGAGGTAGAAACGAGCGCGGTAGCGTTTTTGGCATGATCGCCGACTATATTTAGATCATGAAGATTTTGAAGAGAAAAATCAACGCCTATGATATAATAATAAAATCTTCGAAAAATCTTTTTTGTCGTCAATCCGACGCCGTTTTGCTTCAGCGAATCGATAAACTCTTTAAATCTATAAGAGATACTCTTTCTATGGGAAACATCGGCATTCGTATATGTTGGCATATTAAATCTTCACTCCAAGCTCTTTTGCAAGAAATTTACCCGTATATGAGCCGCTCTTTTTTGCGTTTTTCGCCACCTCTTCGGGTGTGCCGCTATCTACTATAAGCCCTCCTTTACTTCCTCCCTCAGGTCCCATATCTATGATAAAATCAGCATTTTTAACTATATCCAGATTATGCTCTATAACCAAAACGGAATTTCCCAGATCGCTTAAATGATGCAGCACTTTTACGAGTCTGTCAACATCCGCAAAATGTAGTCCGGTCGTGGGCTCGTCGAGAATATAAAGCGTATTTCCCGTATCGCTTTTGCTTAACTCTTTTGCGAGTTTGATTCTCTGGGCTTCACCTCCGCTTAGAGTAGTCGCGTTTTGCCCTAAAGTTATATATCCGAGTCCGACATCCTGAAGAGTCTTTAGTTTTTGATTGATTTTAGGCACCGCTTTGAAAAACTCCATCGCTTCATCTACGCTCATGTTAAGAACTTCGGAGATATTTTTGCCTTTATAAAAAACTTCAAGCGTCTGGGCGTTATATCTTTTACCCCCGCATGCGTCGCACTTTACCTGAATATCGGGCAAAAAGTGCATCTCGATCTTTATCTCTCCCTCGCCTTGACACTTCTCGCATCGCCCGCCTTTTACATTAAACGAAAAGCGACCTATCTTATAACCTCTTAACTGCGCCTCTTTGGTCTTTGCAAAAAGAGTTCTTATCTCATCCATCACACCCGTATATGTCGCCGGATTACTTCTTGGGGTTCTGCCTATGGGACTTTGATCAAGATATATCACTTTATCGAGCTGATCCAACCCTATGCACTCTACACCCTCGACTTTTTTTACCTTTTTACTTCTATTTAAAAGCTCTTTTGCGACCGGCAAAAGCGTTTGAAGTATCAAAGAACTCTTTCCGCTGCCGCTGACTCCGGTTACCGCGACCAGATTTGAAAGAGGAATTTTTACATCTAGATTTTTTATATTATTTAAAGTGACATTTTTTACCTCTATCCATCTCTTTTGCGCTCTTCTTTTAAAATATTCGATCTTTTTCCTGCCAAAAAGATAATCGGCGGTTAAAGTTTTAGCGCTTTTAAGCTCTTTTAACGAACCGTTAAATATCACCTCTCCGCCGCCTTTTCCGGCGCCCGGACCTATATCTACGATAAAATCCGCCGACTCGATAGTCTCTTTGTCATGTTCTACGACAATAACGGAGTTTCCTTTTTGCCGTAGATTTTTTAAAGTTTTTATAAGCTTTAGCGTATCTCTTTCATGAAGTCCGATACTCGGTTCATCGAGCACATACATAACTCCCGTAAGTCCGCTTCCTATTTGTGAAGCTATTCGAATTCTCTGCGCTTCGCCGCCGCTGATGGTTCTAGCGTCTCTGCCCAAAGAGAGATATCCAAGCCCCACATCGTAAAGAAAGAAGAGCCGCTCGTTTATCTCTTTTAGTATCGACGAGGCTATGAGCTTTTGCGAAGAAGTCAAATAGTCGAAATTTTTTTCATCGGCAAAAAAAGCGTAACTCTCCTCTATGGGCATTTGCAAGATATCTGATATCGCTTTGTTTGCTACTTTAACCGCCAAAGAGCGTTTTGAGAGTCTATTGCCGCCGCAATTATCGCATACTTTTTCGGTCATATACTCGCCAAGCTCTTTTTCGTCTTTTAACATATCATGAGCTATTTTTATCACTCCGGTAAACGGGCGGACCACTTTATGTCTCTTCCATGTAAACGAAGAACTCTCCACGCCCCCGTGCAATATGGCTTTTTGATGGTGGGAGGGCAGCTCTTCAAAAGCGACATTGGTATCTATTCCCGCCGCTTCGCAAAAACCGAGCATCAACTTGAAATAATATCCCTTGTTAAATCCGTACAAAAGTTTTACCGCGCCGTTTTGGATACTAAGATGAGGATCTATCACTTTTTTAAGATCAAGCGCATACCTTATGCCAAGACCGTCGCACACTTCGCAAGCCCCTTTGGGGGAGTTAAAAGAGAACGATAAAGGCTCAAGAGGATCAAAAGAGATTTTACAATCAAAACAGGCGAAATGTTCGCTATAATGTATATAGTCGCTATCAAGATCCAACTCTTTGGCGTTTAAAATCTCGATCTCCAATTCACCGTAACTCTCTTTTAAAGCTTTTTCGACTCCTTCCGCAACTCTTTGTCTGTTATCTTCTTTTATGACGACTCGATCTATAACCACTTTAATGGTATGTTTTTTTGTTTTGCTAAGCTCTATCTCTTCATCGAGTCTAACCATAACGCCGTCTATCATAGCTCTTACATACCCTTTTGCTACAAGCGACTCTAAAAGATCCGAAAAAGCGCCCTTTTTTTCTCTTACCAAAGGCGCGCTCATGACTATCTTCGCGCCCTCGGGCAATTTTTGCACCTGTTCTATGATATCCGCCGCGCTCATTTGGGAAATCGGTTTGCCGCATTGATGACAATGCTGTTTGCCCACTCTTGCGTAAAGCAATCTAAGATAATCGTATATCTCGGTAATCGTACCGACCGTGGATCTTGGATTTTTTGAAGTGGTTTTTTGATCTATCGCGATTGCGGGAGTCAGCCCCTCTATTTTATCCACATCGGGTTTTCCTATACGATCAAGAAACTGCCTGGCATAAGAGGACAAAGACTCTATATATCTTCTCTGCCCTTCCGCATAAAGAGTATCAAAAGCGAGAGTACTCTTTCCGCTTCCGCTTATCCCCGTAATAACGACTAGAGAATTTTTCGGTATCTCAAGATTTATATCTTTTAGATTATGTTCTCTAGCGCCAAAAACTTTTATTTTGTCCATTTTATCCTCTTATCACTCTATTGAAAATCATCGCCAATATAACGAAATTTAGTATCAAAATCAAATTTTTATGCCTTTTTGGGTTGATCTTGTGAGCTAAATGTATCCCGATAAAAACACCCGCTAGCGAGCTAACTCCGATCAATACGCCATGAAAATAATCGATATAACCGAAACTCCCTATGCTGATAACCCCGGCTATAGATGAAAATACTACAAAAAACAGAGCCGCCGAAACCGCCTCTTTTATATGAAAATGTAAAATTCCCACCATTATCGGCGTCAAAAGCAGCGCTCCGCCTATTCCCACGCTAGTCGCCAGAACACCTATTAGCGCGCCTATCACAAAAAAAAGCCCCCTGTTTATTATCGGTTTTTTTTCACTAACGGCCGGCGCGTGAAAAAAACGAAAAATCGCAAATATCACTATAAACAAAAAACATAGCGTAAGAGTCTGCGACGAAACGCTATGTACGATAAAACCGCTTGCAAGCGCCCCCGCAAAACCGCCAAACCCGAAAAAGACGGTAGTGGAAATTTTCAAAGAGTTTTTTTTAAAATTTAAATACGAACCAAAAAGCGAACTAAAAGCCATCTGCACTACCGAGATTCCTATCGCGTCTTTTATATCAAAGCCCAGATATAGAAGTATCGGTATCAAAATCGTACCGCCGCCCACGCCGAAAAACCCGGAAATCGCACCTGTAAAAATACCGACAAAAATCAACGATAACTCTAAAAACACATGCATGCCTTTTGAAAAATAGGTCGATTTTACATAAAAGCCACTTAAAGGTATAATATACTCATGAGAGAAGAAAATAAAACTAAAAATCATCCCGTAAACTATGATAAACTCATTGATATATCGGTAACTTTGGTAACCGAACTAGGATCGACGATGGTAAGCGTCGAAGATTATCTAAAACTAAAAAAAGGCTCGGTTATAGATCTTGGAAAACCCGCGGGCGAAAGCGTCGAACTTTATGTAAATAAAAAAATAGTCGGTAAAGGCGAAGTAATGGTTTATGAAGACAACCTTGCCATAAGAATAAACGAAATCCTAGATTCCGATTCGATCATCCAATACTTCAAAAGAGAGAGACAGTGACAAAAGTTTTTCTTTTGCTTCTTCTCTCGACTACTCTCTTTGCGACTGATCTTATAAAATACAACATTTACAAAAGTCCGCAAAAGATAGACCTCATGCTCACTTTCAACACTCCCTACCCCGGCAAAATATCAAAATCCGCGACAAGCGAGAGTACGATTTTAGCGCTAGAGGGCGTAAACTTTTCCCAAAAAAAGATAACAAAAAAGATCGATTCCTCTTTGCTTGAATCTTTGACGATTGCGTCTATGAAAGATAAAATCCTTATAGAGTTAAAACCGAAAGAGAAAATTACGGTCGAGGCTTCAAAAACGATCGACAGTACCGGTCTTAGAATCAGAATAGAGAAAAAAGCTCAAAACGATCTCTTGACGCCGATCGCGCAAAAGAGAGATTATCCCTTAAAAGAGTATGATTTTGGAGCCTCTTTTTTGAAAATTTTACTAGCTCTTGGGATATTGATCGCCGTTTTGTGGCTTTTAAAAAAATGGCTCGATAAAAAATCTTCAGGCTGGCTCTTTGGCGAACAAAACAACGAACAGAAGATAAAAATCATCTCTCAAAGAGCGATAGACATGAAAAACAGAGTTGTACTGATAGGTTTTGAAGATAAAAGATATCTCGTTATACTAGGTGAAAACAATCTTCTTCTCGACTCTTTTAACGATGACGAGGCGTTTGAATCGCTGCTTCAAAAAAACGATAAAAAACTGGGAGATTATCTAAAAAACCGATAATTCCCGAAACTTGGAAATAGAGTCCTCTACTATCGATAAGAGTATTTAGGGTATAACCGTTACATTTATCTCTTTGTTCGTAACCGCTCCGTTTGCATCCGTTTCACTGACTATAAGATTATATACATTATCGGCGTTAGCGTCTTTTGGATTGTCATAAGGAGTTCTTACGGTAAATTGAACTTCTCCGGTTTTATTAAAAACATAAAATTTGCTTTTATCCTCTCCTCCGACTTTTGAATATGTCATATTTTTGTCGTTATTTGGATCCAAATCGATTACTTGATATCTGCTGCCGAGATTTTGCGGAATCTCCACCATTATCGAAGAGCCTACCACCGTTATCTTCGTTTTAGCGTTGCTGCCGCCCGGATTAGTGTTGTTCGTCGTATTTGTATTGTCGCTCGAACCTCCCGCATCGTTACCGCCTAACTGACCGACCGCCGAAGCGTTATTGTCGCTCTTACTATCTCCTCCGCCTCCGCAGCCCGTAAAAAGTACCGTTACCGCCACCAATGAAGTAAAAAATATATTCCTAAATTCATTTTTTTTCATACTATATTTTCCTTATGTCAAAGTTTTTTATAATGTTAGCATTTTTTTATTTAACATGTCTTTGAAATAGAAATTAAATCGATATTATTATATTAAATTTGAAGAAATTAAGAGAATATTATGGTAGATACACATGGGAACAACGAATACTTCGCTGTTCCCAAAAAACGATAAATAAGATAATTAGGCAAATATGCGCTCTTACCTTAAAACGACTTTCGCCGTAGAGTTGTCGCTTGAAGCTTGTTCAAACAACTCTGAAGCTTTTTGCGGATCTTTTTTAACGCCAAATCCGTTGTTATACATAACCGCAAGATTTTGTTGA